>CAYVMH010000062.1:0-4151 GCA_964452595.1 uncultured Candidatus Saccharibacteria bacterium | reverse complement strand
GCAGCAACTCCGGAAAAACGACCTCGATGCCGCATTCGCGGCCCTGGATGAATTCACGAAACAAAATCCCTCTTCACTCGGCGACTGCCACGGGCTCGCGCATGAGATCGGGGAGCAGGCGTACCGACTATTCAACCAAAAAAAAGAGTTTGCGCTCTCTCCTAAAACCGCATACTGCGGATACGGGTTTTATCACGGTTTTATGGAGACGCTGGTGCATACGACCAACAATATGGAGCAGGCACGGGCATTTTGCGATTATGCGGACAGAAAGCTAAAACCCATGATCGCCGATGCGGGCGGCGCATGCATCCACGGGATCGGACACGGCGCCGTGGATGACGTGCCGGACCAAGCTCTGTGGGGCAGGGCGCAGGAGATTTTACAGCAAGGGTTAAAATTTTGCGAGCAGATCTCTACAGGTCAGGACGAGCTCTTCCGCTGCGCTTCGGGTTCGTTTAACGCGCTTGAGATTCTGATAGACAGCGGACGGTACGGCTTGACGCCAGACCACAAAGACCCGTTTTCTCCATGCCGCATGCAGCAGGAAAAATATAAGCGCGCATGCTACACCCAGTTTGTTGTTGCGGCTATGTTGGTCGCGGATCAGGATTTCTCGCGCGCCGCCGCATTTATTGACACGATCAAGGAAGACGCTTACGCCATGGAAACGCTTGCAGGTCTTGCGGTTGAGCGTGTACGATTACAAGAGGCCGACTATGCCAAAACCATTGCCTGGTGCCGCACCCTTGCGGGCCGCTTCCGTATTCCCTGCATTACCGGTTTTGCCGAAGGATTTTTGAAATACGGGCCGCCGGAGACAGAGTACGTCAAGGCGATGGATTTTTGCGGCTCGCCTCTTCTTTCCAACACCGAGCGCGAACCTTGCTTTGAGCGCGTCCTCTCGATCTTGCGAAACTTTTATACCGCCGCCAAAGCCCGCGAGATCTGCCTGTCGGTTGCACAACCGTATCAGGTAAATAATTGCCGGTATCATTAAATGTATGCGTCCCTTTTCGCACACCAAAATAGCAAAATTCGTAACCATCGGCATTGTCGTTGTCGTCCTTTTTATTGGCGCTATGTTTGCGATGCAGATGAGGAATGGTATTCTATCCAGCGCTCCCGAGGTACGGGGGAGGGAGGATATGGCTGCTGCCATTATCGCCGCGTGTCGCAGCGAATCATATCGCCCCGGGTGCTATGACCGCGAGATCCCGAAGCTGATGGATCGTATTTCCATGGAAGATGCGTTTGCCGTGACCAGAGTCGTGCAGGCGCATGATTCAAGTTACGCTTTCTGCCATGTGCTTGGCCACGAGCTTTCGGCGCGCGAGGTGAAAAAAAATCCGGATAACTGGAAGAGTGTGCTTGCGCGCTGCCCAAGCGGGGTCTGTTCAAACGGCTGCATTCATGGAGGATTGCAGGAGAAATTTCGCGCAGAATCCCTTACGGATGCGCAGGCCCAAAAACTTGTTCCCGAATTGCAGACACTGTGCGAACCAAAATCGAACTGGAAGCCAACCGGACTTGAACGCGGCACGTGTTATCACGCGGTCGGACACCTTACGATGTACATGACCGGCGGCGATATCAAGAAATCTGTCGCGCTCTGTGATGGCATAGTCGCCAAAGGCCCGGGACGCGCTTTTTTGCACGTGTGCCTTGACGGCGCTTTTATGCAAATTTTCCAGCCGCTTGAGCCCGAAGATTTTGCTCTGGTAAAAGGAAAACAGCCGGCCAAAGACACGGTGCATACTTTCTGTAATCAGTTTTCTGGTGAACAAAAGGGATCGTGCATCAGCGAGAGCTGGCCGCTTTTTGCGGAGGAAGTTAAAAGGCCGGGCGGATTAGTAGATTTCTGTAACCGCGAAGAGCCCGCAGAGCAAGACAGGTGTTTTCACGGCATGTTCTACGTGCTCACCACGCAATTTCAATTCGATACCGATGCCTTGCAGCGCTTTTGCGGCGATCTTCCTGCACCGCGCGCCGGGCAATGCGCGGCTGGCGTGACCTCGCGGCTGATCGAGACCGACTATGGTAATATCGCCAAAGCCGCGCAATTTTGTAAAGACGCGTCCCGCTACGACCCCGCGGAACAATGTTTTCAGCAAACGGCCGCGTACGCAGGATTTCATTTTCACCCCGGATCAGCCGAGTTTTTGGAGTTGTGCAATAACCTCCCGGAGCGATGGAAAAAATGGTGCGCGCTATGAAGGGCTGCCCCGCTTCTCGCTATTGCGCGTTCTATAGCATTTGATATATTAAAATTAAAAGCATAAAGGCCTAGCCACCATAATTATTAAATAACGATGGTTCATATATGAAAAGAATTCTATCGCACTCGTTTATTTTCGGGGTTGTATTCAGTATCGCTGCTGTCGGAGCAGTGGGACCGACAAGCTCCTGGGTTCATGCGGCAAGTAATGATGAAGTTGACGTACTCATTGGCTTTCACCAAACGCCGGGAGCGCGCGAGCAGGCATTAGTGCGCGCTTTTGGCGGTAAAATTTCCCATAGCTATCGTCTGGTGCCGGCTATCGCGGCCAGTGTTCCAACCGGTGCGTTGAACGGCTTGCGCAATCATCCGCTTATAACAGTTGTTGAGCCGGACGGCATCGTGTATGCTATTGACGCGGAATTAGACAATACCTGGGGCGTGAAGCGAATCGGTTCCGGTTCGGTGCATGATGGCGGCAACAAAGGCACGGGTGTCAGAGTAGCCATTATTGATTCCGGTATTGATT
Organism: uncultured Candidatus Saccharibacteria bacterium; assembly: GCA_964452595.1. GTDB lineage: Bacteria > Patescibacteriota > Minisyncoccia > Sungbacterales > HO2-52-23 > JACQRW01. The sequence continues at coordinate 1,404 of CAYVMH010000062.1, read as the reverse complement.
ACACGCATCCGGATTTAGGCGCGAATTTTGCGGGCGGCCACGATTTTGTAAATAAAGATACCGACCCGATGGATGACAACGGACATGGCACGCATGTCGCCGGGACCGTGGCGGCATTAAAGAACAGCGTCGGGGTTGTCGGTGTTGCCCCAGAGGCAAGTTTGTACGGACTGAAAGTTCTAAACAAAAGGGGCTCTGGTTCATGGAGTAACATTATCGCCGCACTCCAGTGGGCGGTGGATAATGGGGTTCAGGTAACAAACAATAGTTACGGAAGCGGGTCGAATCCAGGCAGTACCGTACAAGCGGCGTTTGACAATTCGGCGGCGGCGGGAATTCTGCACGTGGCGGCTGCCGGCAATTCGGGCAACTGCGATGGCAACAATGATACTGTCGGATATCCGGCAAAATTCGACTCGGTGATCGCGGTTGCCGCAACGAACAAAAGCGATTCGCGGCCGTGTTTTTCAAGCACCGGTCCCGCAGTAGAGCTTTCAGCGCCCGGTGTTTCCATCAACTCCACCAAGCTCGGCGGAGGATATGTTGAATTTAACGGAACATCAATGGCAAGCCCGCATGTCGCCGGCGCCGCCGCGCTTGTGATTGCGGCCGGAGTTACGGACGGCAACGGGAACGGGAGAATCAACGACGAAGTAAGAGCAACGCTCAACTCTACGGCCGATGATATCGGAGCAGTTGGAAAGGACACGCATTACGGCTACGGATTGGTAAATGTTGCAGCCGCAATTGCTTCGCTCCTACCGCCTCCTCCTGCGGTAAATGTAAATGTGAGCGCAGATAAAACGAGGTATGAGAGCGGGGTTGCTACCACGGCAGTATTAACGGCGGTGATCACAGATGAAAACGGCAATGCGATAAGCGGCTTGAGTTCGTCCGACTTTAATACAACGATACATGCCACTACCACGGCTGTCAGCTTTGCTGAAACAGCAACTCCGGGAACTTATACCGGCAATCTGGATATTTCCGGCTTGGCAGATGGCGATTATGCAGTTGAGGTAACGGCCACGGATACCAGAAGCATTTCCGGCAGCGGCGCGGCGCATTTCTCAATCGGCCCTGCCCCGTCCGAACCCACTACCGCAATAGTATCTTCAATCACCTATACAACCGAAGGCGGTAAAAATAGCGACAAACACCTGAATATCCGCATAGCGGTGATTGACGACTTTGGCAATCCAGTGGCCGGCGGTTCTGTATCAATTGAACTCTATCTTGACGCCGTACAAAAGGCCGCCGGCACGGGCACGACCGGAAGCAATGGCGTGGTAACCTTCACGCTCAAAAACGCTCCATCCGGACACTACGAAACTAAAATAACTAATGTAACGGCAACTGGCTTAACTTGGGACGGCGCAACCCCGCCTAACGGATACGATAAGT
>CAYVMH010000061.1:1835-4334 GCA_964452595.1 uncultured Candidatus Saccharibacteria bacterium | reverse complement strand
CAACGACGTGCAGGAGGTGTATACGAACCTTGGGAAATAAATTTTCAATTTCTAATTTTCAATCAATTCTCAATGACTTAATTTTCAAGAGTAATTTGAAAATTGAAAATTGAAAATTGAAAATTCCGGATGGTAATTTTAGGCATTGACCCGGGTACGAGCTCAATCGGATACAGTCTCTTTGAAACACATACGCCTCCCCGCCTGCTGCATGCGGGCGTGTTTCGGCTTGAACGCGTAGCGCCGGGCAAACGCCTGCTTACGCTGCACACAGGCATGACCGCGCTGATCCGCGAGTGGCATCCGGAAACCCTCGCCATTGAGAAACTCTTCTTTGCCAAAAACACCAAAACCGCCCTTGCGGTGAGCGAAAGCCGCGGGGCGCTCCTCTTGACAGCAGCGCTTGCAGGCATTACGGTATTCGAGTATACTCCGCTGGAGATAAAAAAGACGGTTACCGGAAACGGCAGGGCGGATAAGGCGGCCGTGGAGAAAATGCTGCGATTGGTACTACCGGACGCGGCAAAGCTCAAGACCCAGGATGACACGTTTGACGCCATTGCGGCCGCGTATTGTTGCTATCTCAAAGAATTTAGAAATTCACGCGTAAAATACCTGTCCGCCGATACGGCGGATCCGAGCGCATAAATCCCCACACCTTTCCATGAGGTATGCAACCCAGCGCTGTGGAGGGGTGTGGGGATAAAAGGTCGAGAGGGACATTTGCGTTAATCAAGAGACTAGTCTATCTATGGATTACGATACACAAACACATATTGTCAACGAGGATGACACCACAGACCCGGAAGAAGACATGGATCAAGGAATCGTGGATGAAGATGACGAGAACGAGGACGCCGAAACCGAGAGCGAAAAATTCTAAGTCCTGAAAGACACATAAATACAAAACCCCTCCGACGCGAATCGGAGGGGTTTTTGTATCTCGTCACAATACTCTATACTATAATCTCGTAAGATGGACGATCGTCAGAGAGACGAGACTATGGAAATCTATAAAAAGACTAATATTGCAAACCTTCGCTTGCCAACACGGAGGATCATACCACTCTTCTTCTCGATCTTCGCGGTTTTTTCATTGATCCGTTTTCCGTCCATCTCAACCCCGCCCTGCTTGAGCAGGCGTCGCGCATCGGATTTCGAGCTTGCAAATTTCGTCTCGACCAGTATCTCGATCGGGTTATCCGAGTACACGATAACTTCTCTGATCCTTGCCGGGAGTTTTTTATTCGAGAACACCGCGAGAAATTGCTCGCGCGCCCTGAGCGCGGCTTGCTCGCCGTGGTATCGCTCAACAAGCTTCTCGGCAAAAATAAGCTTCGCGTCGCGCGGGTTCATCCCCGCTTTCAGCTCCGCCTCGATCCTCGCGATCTGATCCGCGGGTATGTCTGTATACACCTCAAGATACGGAATGATCAGCGGATCGAGCAGGCGCATTGCCTTGCCAAATTTGTCCTCGGGAGTGTCGTTGAGCGCGATATAGTTGCCGAGTGATTTGGACATCTTTGGCCCGCCATCAAGACCGGGTAGAATCTTGAGGGTTATGATCGCCTGCGGAGATTGCCCGAATTTTTCCTGAAAAAATCTTCCAAAGTGCTCGTTGAACAATTGATCCGACCCGATGATCGTGATATCGTTTTTGATCGCGACCGAATCATACCCCTGGAGAATCGGATAGAGCAATTCCGTCATGGCAATTTCTTTCCCCTTCTTCATCCGCTCTTGAAACATGTCGCGCTCGATCAGACGGCTATGCGTCACCATGCTGCACAGATTGAGAAAATCCCATTCTTTCATCTTGCCATGCCATTCAGCATTGCTGCGAAACTCAAAGTGCGCCTTGTCGGTACGCAAGATAAACCCGAGCTGTTTTTTTAAAGCCGCCGCATTGCGCCGGATCATTGCGGGTGTGAGCACGGGTCGCGTCGCATTTTTGCCGGTCGGATCCCCGATGCGGGTGGTAAACTCGCCCAAGATGATTACGGCCTTATGCCCCGCATCCTGCAGTGCCCGTATCTTCCACAACGGCGCCGCGTGGCCAATATGCAGATCCGGTGAGGTCGCATCAATCCCCAGCTTGATCCGCAGCTGTTTTTTTGACGCTAAAAGCCGCTCTAATTCCTCTTTGGTAACAATGTCATCCACCCCGCGGGAGAAGATGTCGGAGTTTATTTCAAGTTTTTTCATGCCTGAATCATACCATAGATAAGCCATGCGCATATATTGACCTTTGTGGCCTATCCGCGGTAACTGTCTTTCCGGTGACCGATGGTTCCAAAGAGAGCAATATCCGACCCCACGAAAGCAAAAAGCACCCGATAGCGCCGAGTAATACGAAATGAAAACGGGAAGGGGTGATCTTTAAGTTTCTTTATGTGCAACCGCGAATCACGCCAATTTTTCCTGAAATAATCCTCTTGTTGCCAAAATTCTGCCGCGTAGACAATTTTCATAGACTTGTATACACGCGCCCAGCATGCC
>CAYVMH010000061.1:0-1735 GCA_964452595.1 uncultured Candidatus Saccharibacteria bacterium | reverse complement strand
AAATTCTGCCGCGTAGACAATTTTCATAGACTTGTATACACGCGCCCAGCATGCCAGTCACGCAACGCTCGATTCAGTGAGGACTTCAGTTCCTTGGGATTTTCATAATCATCCCACGACTCTTCCGGAATCTCCGACGATATCTCCTGCAGTATCAGGCGAGAAAATTCAACAAGAGAAAGCCCATATTGAAGCGCCAACCGCTGTAGGCGCTCTTGTTCCCGTTTTGGCAATGTCACAGAGATGGTAGCCATGTTCTGAATTATAGCGTAGATTACGCGTATGCGTCCATATTGACTTTTTATCAGGTCTATGGTACGAATATTGACACATTTGATCCTTGAAAAGGAGGGGGATATGTCAACAAAATTTTATGAGGTGCTTGAACGATTTCTGTCTGATATTGGCGCGGAAGAGGTGTCTGCGCACATAGGACGCATGCGAAGAGGCTTCACGGGTAGCGCAGCGCCGATACAACCACACCAATCTGCACAAAGAGGCGACGTGGACGACGCATATTTTGACCTTAAAAAACCAGGGGGAGCGCCGCCGGCAAAACAACAAGCGGTTTGGGCGTGGATTCAAGACCATAAAAAAACGCGAGAGGGTCGGGCCGCCCTGCATCGGCTTGAGCAAGACAAAAATACCGATAGAATAAAGAGTATGTTCGAGCAAGGCACGGCTGATGAATGGAATGCGTCAATACCACGGTCTACGAGGCAGCGCATAGAAGAGTTTCTGCCAACGCTTGACCGCGAAACGCAAGAGCAACTCAATAAAACGCTTGGCGGAGCAACCCGAATGCAAGAACGGTGGCTTGACAAGCAAAAACCTCGCGCGCGAATAAAACGGGCTCTATGGATTCTTGGGGTTCTAGGCGCCTGTCTTCTTTTGATGCTTTTGCTCGACGCACCACAAAGCCTCTTCAGACAGAGAGGGATGCCATGACTGTCAATGATCTTATCAGGCATGCGCTCAATGCACTGACCGTAGGAGCGCGCATAGCGCGATGGGTGCTTGTGACTGTTTTGCTCTTTGCCTTTGGCTCAATAGTATTTTCGTTTGGGCATTTAGTAATTGACGGTCACCATTTTAAGTTCTGGATAGTCGCGGTAGCGCTCGTCATCCTGGGAGGAGGCGCCACTGCCGCATGGCGGGGCTTCAGTGTCGGTTGGTTCATCAATATGGTAGGCCTTTTGATTGTGGCGCTCACTGGAGCAAATCTTGCATTTCGCATTGTAGGCCCTGGCGTTGGAGCATTATATGTTCTTGTCATGATGCTTCTCATTGGGAGCGCTCTCTCCAGCGGAACAATGCTTGGTTACGGTATTGCTCCCGGTGAGGCGACAATAACCACCGCGCCATCAAGAGAAGTTTTTGGAGCGGTCATGCTTGTTGCGTTTTGGCTGACGCTCACTGTCTTTTTTATCGGCATTGCAGCGCCCCAAACAGACCCATTATTTATTGCGGCGGTCCTTGGACTTGCGATAGTCGTTATACCAGGATCGTTATATCTCGGAATCGACGAAAAAGCAACGCGATATACGCTCGGTGTCGTTGCGACCATCATGATTATTATGATTGGAGTGAATATTATTCACTCCCTACACACGCTTAAAGTCATAAAGCAAAATCCAGTGCAGCAACTGTGGAAAAGTGCCACTAAGCCACCACAGACCACAACAACACTAGCAACTAGGCTTGCCGCGTGCAGCGTGGCCGCAGCCACAGGCCC
>CAYVMH010000060.1:0-4339 GCA_964452595.1 uncultured Candidatus Saccharibacteria bacterium | reverse complement strand
CCGGACCCGGCATGAAAGTCGTTGATGCGATTCTCCGGTATCTTGGCACCACGCGTGGCCTTCTGCAGGCGCGCTTGATTTTTTTCTCGTTTCCCGAGGGTGTTACCTACGCGGCAGGACTTACGACAATTTCTTTCTGGAAATTTCTTTGCGTAGTTGTGCCGGTGGGGATACTGCCGCATATTGCATTGGTCGCGTCGGGTGAGGCGTTGTCGCGCTATGCCGCAGCGCTTGACCCGGTCGTGCTCGTGTCGGGATACATGGTGATTGCGGGCATCATGGCCGGCGGAGGATATTGGTTTTACTGCAGAGCGCAAAATTATGCACCGGGGATATAACATGAAAAAAGAATTTTTGAAACAAGAATACGGGTATGGATTTCACGACGAACGTGCGGCCGTGTACCAGACCAGGCCGGGGATTTCGCGTGCGATAGTGGGCGAAATATCGGGGATCAAGCACGAACCCGAGTGGATGCGAAAATTCCGGCTGGATGCGCTCGATGTTTTTTGTGCCAAACCAATGCCGACGTGGGGCGCTGATTTATCGGCGATTGATTTTGAAAAAATCATTTATTATATCAAGCCGTCAGACCGGATGGCTGTCTCGTGGGATGAGGTGCCGCAGGATATTAAGAATACGTTCGACAAAATTGGCGTGCCGCAAGCGGAGCAGCGGTTTTTTGCCGGAGCCGCGGCGCAATACGATTCGGACGTAATCTACCATGCCTTGCGAAAAAATCTGTTGCGCGCGGGCGTGGTCTTTGTGGACACGGACACTGCGGTGCGCGAGTATCCGGATCTGGTCAGACAGTATTTTGGCAAAGTGATCCCGATTGGAGATAACAAGTTTGCCGCGCTCAATTCCGCGGCGTGGTCCGGCGGAAGTTTTATCTATGTACCGCCGGGTGTGAAAGTCGAGATGCCCCTGCAAGCATACTTTCGGATTAACGCGCAAAACTTTGGGCAGTTTGAGCGCACGCTTATTATTGCAGACGAGGGAAGCGAGGTGCAGTATTTGGAAGGGTGCTTTAAAAAAGGAGCCATTATCACTACAAGCGATGGGTACCGGAAGATTGAAGAAATCAAAGCAGGGAATCGTGCGCTTACGCATAAAGGGTACTATAAAAAAGTATATCACACTCAGTCCCGGCATTATTCTGGAAACCTCTACACTATGTATATCTATGGCGACCCTTCTCTGGCGACGGAAGTAACGGAAGAACACCCGTTTTTGTATGTGCCGCGTATTCTCAAGAATGAGCGCAATAAAAAGTGGGAACCTCAATGGGGCGTGCCCCACGAATTAAAAGAAAAAGACTATCTTGCCGTACCAATCAATAAAACAATGCACGCAAGGAAGTCGCGTACATTTGAGGTTGAGGTTGCCGGTCGCGGAAACAAATGGCTTGTTCCGCATAAGACGAGAGTAAAGATAAAAGAAAAAATCATTGTTCCGTGCTCCAAAGATTTTTTCACGCTTATCGGATATTATCTTGCCGAGGGGTCGATCTCAAATGGGTATTATCTTAATTTTTCTTTTGGTACTCACGAGATGGAGAAAGTCGCAGAGGTGGAGCGTTTACTCGCTCGGGTCTTTGGAGTGGGAAAAAGCTCACGCGTCTTTCATAAAAAAAATCACGGTGTCTCCGTGGTGGTCTGTTCGGTGCGGCTCATACAAATTTTCAGGCAATTTGGCACGTCAGCCGCAAAAAAACAGATACCGGCATGGGCCATGTTTGAATCTCCGCAAAAACAAGCAGGTTTGGTTCGTGGTTATTTTAACGGAGATGGCAACTATTATAAAAAGCAGAATAAACATGGCTTCGAGGAGATATTTCGTATGAACACCGTCTCGCCAGTACTTGCGCGTCAGGTCAGAGATATACTCTTGAGATTGAAAATTGTCGCCTCCATCAACGCAAGAGATCGAAGAAAAGAACAAAGGCAAACCATGTATACGGTCGGTATCGGTGGAGAGTTTATGATCCCCTTTGGAAAAATTGTCGGTATAGCCATAAAGCCGATGGTGCATCAGCATAAGCGGGCCGCGGTCTTTGGTCTTACCAACACCCACGCTTTTTTTCCGATCAAGTCTATCAAAAAGAAATCTGTAAAAAATCTTGCCGTCTATAATTTTAGTGTGGAAGAAGATGAATCATATGTTGCAAATTCGGTTGCGGTTCATAATTGTACCGCACCCGTCTACGCCGCGGACTCGCTGCATGCCGCTGTAGTGGAGATTATCGCAAAACCGCATGCGCGGGTGCGATATATCACCGTGCAGAACTGGTCGAACAACGTGTATAATCTGGTGACCAAGCGCGCACGGGCCGAGGAGGGCGCGTTTGTCGAGTGGATTGATTGCAACCTCGGGTCGAAAGTTACGATGAAGTACCCCTCTGTATTTTTAGCGGGCAGGGCGGCGGCGGCTGATACGCTTTCCATCGCGATGGCGGGTCCCGGACAGCATCAGGATGCCGGAGCAAAAATGGTGCACATGGCGCCGGACACCCGATCAAACGTGATTTCCAAATCGGTGTCGTTCGGCGGCGGCAGAACATCGTATCGTGGCTTGAGCCGGGCAGTGCGCGGCGCGAAAAACTCGCGCATCACGGTTCGATGCGACGCGCTCATTCTTGACCCGCAGTCGCGATCCGATACATACCCGACCATGAAGATAGACGAGGAAGATGTGCGCATGGAGCACGAAGCAAAGGTGTCGAAGGTCGGCGAGAAAGAATTATTCTATCTGCGCTCGCGCGGCCTGTCCGAGGTGGACGCATCCTCCCTCATCGTGACCGGCTTTTTTGAACCGCTCATGAAATATCTGCCGGTTGACTACGCGGTGGAAATGAACCGCCTGATCAAGCTGGAAATGGAAGGCGCGGTGGGGTAGGAAGGGTGATCTCTTGACAAGGGGACATTACGGCGATATGATAGGATCATCTCTATAGTAACTTTAAGATTATCTTTATTATGACCAAATTAATTTCAGTAAAAGAGTTACGAACGCGGTTTCCGGCAATCCGACGGGAAATTGAACAAGGAACGCGTTTTATCCTTTTGCATCGTTCGCGTCCAGTCGGGGAGCTTGGGCCGATTAAAATAACTCAAGGGGGTGAGGATATTTTTAGTTTTTTTGCTCGCCCGCCCGCCCGATTCCGGTTTCGTTCAAAAAAGAGCGCGGTAGAGCTTATCCGCGAAGAGCGTACGCGATCATAGCATTGTTTTTTCATGGGGCACATAATTCTTGTTGACTCTTCGGTTTTCGTTGCATCACTGCTTGAAGATGATCCGAGTCACACTTCCGTACAGCGATTTTTCGCATTGCTTGATGCGCAAGATGATATGGGGTATTCCGTTGTTGAACCTGCAACGGTGGTTCTTGAAGTTGCAAATACATTGACGCGGCTTGGACACTCCCAAGAAGCTGGCGACATCACCGCCTATTTCTCATCGGTTGAAATCATGCCAATTGACAGGGCATTTATTAACTCGGTACTTCCTTTGCTGAAGAATATAAATTTGAAGACAGCCGATGCGCTCATTGCGGCTGCTGCGCACCTTTTGGAAGCCGCGCTGATAACTTTGGATAAAAAACTCTTGCGAGAAGCAAAAAAGATCACCCCCGCCTATACGCCGGAAGAGTATATGAAGAAACGACGGTAAATAAGGCGGCTTCTTACGACAATTACTGGAGGATTCAGATGAACATAATCTACTCAAAAAATCTGAGCGATACGGTATGTAAAGAAATTGTTGTCTCGGAAGAGCGGGGGGCGTTTGTTGAGACATTTCTTTTCGTTGATGAGTTGCCAAAGACGGTTGATTTGGACATTCGGCTTGCGGCGCGGGGGAGCAGGGCGGAAATAAACCTGCTTTACATTGGCAAAAATAAGGACGAAACCAAAATGAAAATCGCGCTGGTGCATGAGGCGCCGGAGACGTACGGCCGGGTGATTGTAAAAGCCGCGCTGTTTGACGAGTCGCGGTTGACTGTGCGGGGGATGTTGGAGATCGAGCCGGAGGCGCGCGGCGCGGATTCGCATCTGCTTGCAAAAGCGCTGCTTGTCTCGTCAAAGGCGCGCGCGGAGATCCGTCCCGAACTTGAAATCTTAACCGATGAGGTGAAGGCGTCGCACGGCACGAGCATCGGCAGGATTGACGAGCGGCAGTTGTTTTATCTCGAAAGCCGTGGTATTGCGGAGGAGGAAGGAAAACGCTTGCTCCTTGCAGAATTTTTCCGGGATGTTGCAGAGGGTCTCGCGCCGGAAGATCAAAAAAAGTTTTTTCAATATGCAGAAGAAAGAATATAAAAACAACTTTCCGATTTTTGA
>CAYVMH010000059.1:0-4361 GCA_964452595.1 uncultured Candidatus Saccharibacteria bacterium | reverse complement strand
CGCGAGGTGTGGGTGGAAAAAAAGGAAAGCGGTCGGCCAGTACTCGTGTCTCCGACGCTCGCTTCAGAAGAGACGGTCCAGGTCAGCATCTCGCATGACGGAGATTATGCCATTGCGGTTGTCTTTATCTCAAACCTACTATTCTCTGATCTCTAAATACTAATCTCTATCCTAATCCTATGTCCCAAAGCAGAATCTTGTACACGCCGAGGCAGCAGAAACAGAAACCAAAAAAGTTTTCCAAAGAGAAGCTCCGCGCCGTCTTGATATCAGTCGGATCGGCGGTATTCCTTGTGGCGTGCATAAGCTTTGCGCGTCTCTCCTATTTTCAGATACAAGAGATAAAGTTCATCGGAAGCGGTACGGAGCAAGATACGCAGGAGCTTCGCGCCTCAATCGATAATCTGCTCTTGGGGAACTACGCGCTGGTCGTGCCGCGGCGATTCATTTTCGGTATGAGCGGACGCACATTGGAACAGCATCTCCTGGCAACACTGCCGCGGTTTGAGACGATCTCGATCACCAAACAATTCCCGCATGCGCTTTCCGTCTCATACGTCAAGCGGACATTTTTTGCCCTGCTGTGTAATGACGCCGCGTCATCGGACGCGCGCGCGTGCGGCTATGTTGACCGCACCGGGTTTGCCTATGAGGACGCGCCCGAGGCGTCCGGATCGCTCATCGTGAAAATCAAAAGCGATCTTCCTGCGGTAAAAGTCGGGACGCAGGCGATTGACGAATCAACGACCAGACAGATGGCGCTTTTCGGTGGCGGCATGCAGCGCATTGCCGGACTGCGTCTGATCGCGTATGAGTTGAGCATGCGGGCGCCGGATGAACTACGCATGCATGTCGCGGACGGTTTTACGCTGATTGTAAAAAAGACAGACGATCCGGAAACCGTGCTGCGGGTTCTCCGCACCGTGCTTGACGAAGAAATCAAAGACAAAAAATCAAAGCTCGAGTATATAGACCTGCGCCTCGGCAACAAAGTGTTTTACAAGTTCAAGAAAAATTGATTCTTATGGCAGCTTATACAAAAATATAGATTGTCCCACGCGGCCGACCGGAGGATATGGTCTTAGCCATTCGTATGAATCTTCGGGTTTGCGGGTCCAGCCGTTTGTCGGGGTGCCGTAGGCGCCTTGCAGGGTGCTTGCTGAGACGGCGAGCCATCCGTGGGCTGGCCCTTTGGCCGACCACCACGGCTCAAATGTGTCGCCAAGGTAATAGGCCGGGCTGCCGCCGCCAAAATAATCCAGGTTGATTTTTTGAATGTTGTGGCGCTCCACATACTGCTTGAGTCGTATGAGATCCTGGCCCCAGTCATAATTTGAGTCAACAGCAACGCGGTAGCCGTAGCGGGTTCCGACCAGCTCATTGTAGTAGGAAAGAAAATATGGAGCTTTGCCGAGCGTGCTCGCGATTATCCAGAGCATGAGCATGCTTACCAAGGCGTACTTTGGTATCGAGGTAATGAAAATCTGCCAGATGCCAGTCAGCCATTCGCGTACGGTCCGCGGATCTATGATGGTGCGGTCGTGCAGCCAATCGCTGATGGTGCGGCTGACCAGAATATAGATGAACGGGAACGTAGGCAGGAGATGCCGGACGCCGATATTGAGCGGTGAGCGTATGGAAAATATCCAGTAGACGGCAATACAGGCCATACAGGCAACCTCGGCCATGTGGCGGTGCGTCCATTGCCGGATGCCGGTCAGTTTCTCGCGCCATTTTTTTCCGGCGCCGGCACGGATGGTCTTTGCGAGTGCGAGCACGAGTGCCATCAGCGAGAGCGCGTGCAGGGCGAGCGGCTCTTTGACGAGATACATCAACGGGAAATACAGAGGCGATCCTACTGCAGAGACCTCGCCAAGGAAATACGACGTGTTGCCGCCCGCAGCACGCTGCTGGACCATGAGCATGCCAAAGAGATACTCGCCAAGCGGTTGAAGCAGAGGATTGCGTATGAGCGCAAGGTCCAGATTAAGCGCCGGCTTAAATCCGTATGAGCCGATGATGGCCGATGCGTCGCGAAGTTGTCGTTCCGGCGGATAGTTGATCGTAAAGAGCGAGTATGCCGCCCAGACCACGGTGAGTCCGATAATGCCGATAAGCTTGGTTTTACCGAGCAGGCGCAACCCGGCTTTTAGACGTTGTCTTGTGAAGAAATACGGCTGGCTTGCGATCCACACAACCAGCATGATGAGATAGATGGGGATAAGCAGCACGGTTGAAAATTTGATGAGCAGCGCTACGCCAAGGCAGAGTCCGGCCCACACGATGCGCTGCCGGTCTGGATTTTCAAGAAAGGCAAGAAAGCTTGCAATGCCGATGAAAAATCCGAAAGTCGCGCCAATATCGGTCGTAGCATATCGGCTATGCGCAAGGACAGTCGGGGAGAACGCATAAAATATAAGCACGAGCAGGGCCGTGGTCGTATTGAAACGTTTTCGTGTCCAGGAAAACAGCAGCCATCCGAGTCCGACGGCCATGAGAATCAACGGAAAACGCGACCAGAATATGATCCTATCGGCGTCGTTGCCCGAGCCGTACAAAAACGCTGCGCCCTGCTCCCATTGGCCGTTGATGTCGTTCTGCCACGCCCGGGTATCGGTAGGGAAGTTGGGACGCACCATGAGCCAAGTTGAAAGCCCGGCAATCGCCTTGACGAGCGGCGGATGCTCCGGATTAAGCCGATAGTCAAATTGCGTGACATACCCGTATCCTGCCGGAATGTGCGCCGTTTCATCAAAAATCGCCGAATCGTTCCAGACCGACCCGAGCATGAGGAGGAACATGATGGCAAGGATAAGGATTGCGAAAGGATTAACTTTTTTCATAACGCCAGTATATCAGAAATTCTGGAAAATGAGAAAGTCGTCAGAGCGGATTTTGTGAAATTGGGGGAATTTTTCGCGGATGATCTCGAGAGTCTCGGGATCGTTTTTTTGCAGGGGAGCCATGATGGTCGGCTGTCCATCGGGTATTTCCATATGAGACAGAGCATCCCGCGAGAGAACATAGGTGAAGTTTTTTCGCGAGCGTTCCTCCGTGCGGAAGGTGTCGGTGGCAAATGCGACGGATTGGGCGACGACCGGAAGTCCCGCGTTTTGATCACCATTGAGATCAACGATCACATATTTTTTAGTATCTGTCGGCGCCTGGTCAAGATATTGTCCCAGATGCCAGAGGTCGGCGCCGAATGCGTTGGCGGTTTGGGCACGCGAGGCCCATGCGATAAAGTAGTTATAATACGTTTGCGCAGCGATATATCCGCACGCAAGAATCGCAAGAGCGAGCACGGTTTTTTGAGACATCCGGTTTCTGAAGAATTGAAAAGCCGCGTATGCCCCGAGTCCGGCAAGTATCATGACCGGCGGAATCATGCCGATGGAGCGGAGGGCGTGCGGCATACCCTCGCGCGTGAGCGTTGCCGGCAGAGACATGAAGAATAGCCACGCTATAAGAAGCGCGGAATTTCCAATTTCTCCGCCAAAGGCGGATCCTCCTCGGGCGGATAATTTCCAATTTTTAATGATAGAGATAAGTCCTAATGCAAAAAACACCGCTACAATCGGGTTAAGCTCCGGTTTACAATTATAATTATGCCGGTCGTTGCAGTCGCCTCTGATAAAAAGCATGCCAAGCGTGAGTATGTTTGTTTTTACAAATTCAAGAACAGGGGAGGGGGCGGACAAAATAGAAACATCTTTGCTCCTGCCAATAAAATCAGCGGGGTGCGTAAAAAAATACCATCCGATCGGAAGCGCTGAAACAAACGTGATAAAGAGAAAAAGTGCGATCGCGCAGGGAGTGCAGAAACGAGCCGATGAGTTTTGAGTTGTGAGTGTGCGGGAGCGATACCATCTTCCCAGTTGCCACAGAATGGGTACGGCGACTATAAAAGGCACAAACCTGAATGCGATATATCCTTGGAAGCCAAGGCCGGTAAAGACGCCCGCCCATACCATGTCCCAGATGCTGTTCCTGCGAAATCCGCGAAGCAGGAAGTAGAGTCCGAAGGACAGGAAAAAAGGCGTCGTGATCGCGCGAAATCCGATGCGCGAAAAGTTAAGATGCCAGTAAGAGGTTGCCGTAAAAAAAGCGGCACAGAGGGCGAAATAACCCGCCTGGAACGGGAATACCTGCAGATAGGGACACGGGATTCCGACTATGAACGGTATGTGAAATTTGGCCGCAATATCCTAAAGAATCTGGCACTTTATTACAGTCAGGGGGATGTAGCCCTGAAGCAGGGGATCATTAGTTCGATTTTTTCAGAAAAGCTGGTATTTTCAGAACACCGATATCGAACTCTTAAGGTGGCGAAAACAGTCGAGCGCATTTGCCCGAACATC
>CAYVMH010000058.1:0-4414 GCA_964452595.1 uncultured Candidatus Saccharibacteria bacterium | reverse complement strand
AAGTTATCCACAGGCGTCTTGATCGCAAAATCTTCGGAAATAAGCTATACTTAAGCAAAATATGGGAAAAATCTTTGCTTATCTTCGCAGCCACCGAAAGGCGGTGTTGGTAGTGGGTGTTTTGGTAGTGGCGAGCGGTATTCTTTTCTCTTACTTCACTACCAAAAAACAGGGGGCGTCAAGCCGTGGCTCATTTGCAATTGCGGACAGCGCGGCGCGCGAAGAGCGGTTGAAAAAACTCCAGCAAGACAGCGACAACGACGGATTGCGGGATTGGGAAGAGGTATTGTACCGCACGGATCCGCACAAACCCGACACGGACGGGGACGGCACGCCGGACGGGGAGGAGGTAAAACTTGGCCGGGATCCGGCTGTTCCCAATACATCGAAAGACACGACACAGCCAAACGACTTTATGGCAACCTCAACGCCCGCGCAGGATGCAGAACAGTCTGGACAGCCCCAAAACCTGACTAAACAGCTTGCGGCCCAAATCGGCAAAGAGATCATTGTGCGGCGCATCGCAAATCCAGATGTTCCGTTTGACCCCGAGAGCGCGGGGCAGGATCTGATCGACCGGTTCACCAAGTCGCTCCCCAGCGACATTCCGGCATCCCTGACCGAAAAAGATATCGTCATCGGACGCGATGATACAAACGCGGCTATAAAATCCTACGGAACGGAACTGCGCCGAATCGTTGAGGCGCACTTCAAAGAATTTATCAAAAAACCAGATATACAAATTTTTTCGGAAGCGATGGACGCCCAGGATTATGGAAAGCTCAGAACGCTCGATCTCTACCTCACCGAATACGATGAGACAATTGTGCGACTGAAGAAATTACGCGCGCCTCCGCGACTCGCGCCGCTTCATCTCGAATACCTCAATCTTTTGGTCGCGCAGGCAGATGCGGTGCGTAAGATGAGACATGCGGAAGGAGACCTGATCAGCGCGCTGGTCGGCGCAAAACAATATATCGCAATACAGGAGCGTTCCCAAGTGCTCTTGGAAAAATTTAGAAGCGAGTATCAAAAAATCAAAACGTAGCAAGTGATCAGCTTTGTTGATTTTATTGCCTTTATGACACCACACGGGATCAGATTCTCTTTTTCCCTGCTCATCATTATCGTGATGATCACGATACAAGGGCTGGCTATACCCTTGAGCGTTTCTGCGCAGACAGAAGTGCCCATCAGAGGACCTCTGACCCCTGGAACGGCCGCACTATTTCCTTTGGGTATAATAGGGACTATCCCAGGAATAAGAGAGATATCCCCAATCGCAGTATCCGGAGCGCTACCTGGTCCGCAGTTTCTGCCAATAAAAAATGTATCCGAGCCCGTTAAAGCTCCGGAGACTTTGGGCTCAACTCCATGGCTATTGCGTTATGTCATCAACCCGCTTGCGCGCGCCGCAACGCGATCCGTGCTTACCGCGCTTACCCAGCAGGTGGTGAATTGGATCTCAGCGGATGGGGGAAACAACGTCGGCTTTGTGGGCAATTTTGAAAAGACACTCACCAATGAACTTGATGATCGGGCAGGAGAATTTTTACAGCGACTCGACCTCATTGACTTTTGCGGCGATATCGGCGCATATCTGAAGGTCAATCTTCGTGCGGGAGGCGGCGGACTTCGCCAGCGCGCCAAGTGTTCGCTCTCGGCAATCGTAAGCAATGTCCAGAATTTTTACGATAATTTCCAAAACGGCGGGTGGGAAGCGTTTCTCAAAGTCAATACCGACATCCAAAACAATACTGCAGGCGCGTTTCTCATAGCGCTTGATGCAAAAATCGCCGCTGAAACAAGGAGAAAAGAAGAATTTGGGGCAAGGTATAATAAAAGTTCAATTCTTGGAGTTGGTAAAAAAGTCAAGATAGATTGTGTCCCGATCGGAAACAAGAAGGCAGAGGCACAGATTGCCGGCAAATATCAAAGGAGCGGCGTAAAAGAAATAGGAACTGAAAACCCAGACGAGAAGTGTTTCAGCAGTTACGAGGAACAAACACCCGGCGTGATTATCGAGCAGACGATCAAAGACGCAAACAGAACCGGCATTGATTTTGGCATCAGCGCAAAGGAGTTTGACGAGGCAATCGGCGCAATCATGACCGCGCTTCTGCAGCGCACCATCAGCTCGGTAAGCGGCATATTCGGAAATTCCGGACGCGATTATGGAGGCAGAGACGTGGGAGGCAAAGATATTTATAACTATAAAGAGATCGGCTCATCGCAGGACGCGCTGCGCTCCCGCACCGAGGCGAGTATCTTTCTCGCATACGGCACGGAACAAGCAATACATGCGTCGGTGCTCGCGCTTCGCAGAGAGCTTACCGCGAGTCCGGCGCCAAACGCCTCGCGCGAGAGAGAAATAAAAGAAAGGGTTGCCGAGCTGCTCGCAAAAAAACAGCCGGTTACAACGGAAAAAAATCAAGCGCTCGACATAAAATTATCATCATTCGCTACCATTACGCAAGGCGACATTACCCGGGTTGACGCTCTGGTAACGCAAAGCATGAATAATCTTGAGCCTATAGCACAGCAAGTCGGCGCAACCCCGTATGCCTCGCCAACCGGAGACCTGAAAACCGATGCGCTCAACAATCTCTCCGGCAGCCGCACCAGCGTGGCAGGACTGATCGGCCTTGTCAACCAGGCAATAGCGGAAATTGACCGGGCAATCCCGATCCTGAACGCTCGGATTGCCGCCGCACAAGCCGAGCTCGCAACGCTCCAGCCCCAGCTCTCGGCGCTTCGCGCGCAACTCGCGACATCGCAGTCCCAACTCTCCACGCTCCAGTCACAACTTGCCTCATTCCAGTCACAGCTCGCAACACGGCAATCCCAGCGCGATACGCTCCAATCGCAACTTGCCTCGCTGCAAGTCCAACTCCAAAATGCCACGAGCCAGGCCCAGGCAGCCACCATTCAGCAGCAAATTAATGCAATTCAGCAGCAGATCAGCACGCTTCAAGGACAAATCACCACAACGCAAGGGCAGATTAACGCGGTTCAGGCGCAGATTGACGCGACTCAGACGCAAGTCAGTGCCACACAGGGGCAGATCGACGCGACGCAGACACAAGTGAGTACTACACAGACGCAGATTACCACGACAGGCAGCCGGATAGACGCGCTCAATGCGCAGATTGCGGCGGATCAGGACAATATACTCAAACTCATTGACCATCGCGCCGCACTGACGACAGGAGATCCGGCCGCCAATCAAAAAGGAGTGCTCGCGCAACTGCACGAAACAGACGCAAAGCTGCAGAGCGAGTACGCCACGATGCAAAAATTCGTTACCATAAGCGAGGTGGTGGGACGGACCGGTATCGCTCTTGGTATCATGACTGAAGCCAATACCATACAGACGAGCGCCGACGTCGCGGTGCAAAATGTATTTGGTTTTCTGGACAGCATCATCGGCAATGTGCTGACCCAATTCCAGCCCGCGAGTCCTCCTGCGCAAACTCCCGCAATTCCCCCGCCCATAGAAGAGGCCCCGCTGCCCCAGCAGTTTGAAGATAGTAATAGCGACGAATAGTAAAAACAGAATTATGTCAGGTCTCTACACTAAAAAAACACTCCTCCGTCTGGTGCGCAAAATCGGCTATCTTGATAAAGATATTTTTGCGGCCATACGAAAAGCCGCCAAAGATTTGCTTTGACGGCTCTCCGGTTTTCTCCCCTGTTTGCCCCCTTACGGGGGCGAGCCCGAAGGCACTTATGCGGCAAGTATACACGAGTCCCCATAGCATGTCAAGCCCCCCGCACGCAACACAAAAAAATCATCCTCTCCCTGCTCCTGGTGGCACTGGTCATCGTGGGGGTTTTGGGCATGGGACAGGGGGTGAAAATTACACACGCGCAGAGTTAGACAGCATGGTGAGTTAATGAGAAAATGAAATATGTATGAAAGTTTTTCAGACAAAGACAAAGAGAATTTCCGGGACAGATTATAGAGAGGTGTATGGAAAATCACATGCGGCATATTACGCGATTGCGGGCAAGACCAAGCGGCGTCCGTATGTCAGATCCGCATATTTTGATAAAGACAAAGTGTTTCTTGATTACTTCTGGCAGCACCTGCATCAGAAAAACTGGAAAGACAGGATACGCCGTCTCAAATTATATCCGTGCGCTCTGGAGTTGATCCAACACTCAAAAGCCGAGCCGATCACCAAACAGAATCCCAATAAGCCGTCAGAAATACTGCATCGGTTTGCGGGTATCACCAAAGATCAAGAGCTTTTCTTTATACAGATTAGGGAAGATAAAAAGGGAAAGCAAAAGGATTTTATGTCAGTATTCCCCGCAGAATAACAAAAAAGACCTCCCGCTAGGTGGAGTATATGAACTCCGGCCGGAAGCCTTTATAACCACTATACCCTCTCCCATAAACATGTCAAGT
>CAYVMH010000057.1:0-4466 GCA_964452595.1 uncultured Candidatus Saccharibacteria bacterium | reverse complement strand
ATCATGCCTAGTCTCGTGGGCTCGGAGATGTGTATAAGAGACAGCTTGTGCACCGCGCGATCCTTGCCGCGGACAAATTGGAAAAGGGAGGAGTAAAAGTGCGCGTCATCAATAATTGCTCGATCAAGCCCATGGATGAGGAGACCATTATCAAGGCGGCGCAAGATGCCGGTGCCGTCGTTACCGTGGAGGAACACCAGGTGTCAGGCGGCATGGGATCGGCCGTAGCCGAGGTGCTTGCAAAAAATTACCACGTGCCGATTGAATTCGTGGGCGTGCAAAACAGATTTGGCGAATCTGGGGAGCCAAATAAGCTTCTTGAACACTTCGGTATGGGGGTGTCGCATATCGTTGCCGCCGTAGACAGGGTGTTGCAGCGAAAATAACGCATGGTATAATCAACATAACTTACCTATTTTTATGTCTCTATTTCAAAAACATTCGCTTGTGCGCACCATCTATCTCTACTTATTCGCGCTGGTTGGTCTGGCGCTCGTGGTTATTGGTATGGTGCGGCTTCTGGACTTGGGTCTGAAGATTTTTATTTTCCGCGAGGCCGATAAGCCGGAAAGCTTTCGGTCTAGCCCGCCATATCCGCCCTTCGGGGTGCTTGAACCGACGCCGCCGCGAAAAGAAAAGGGGGTTGGCGAGGTTATGATTACAGAGAAAAAAGAAATTTCCAGCGAAGAAAAAGACGCGCTTGCACGCTGGCTCGTAGAATACCAGTCCTGGCAGGAATCGCAGAAAAACATTGACTACCTTCGCGCATCCCGCGAGCGCGAAGCTTCCAATTCGCTTGCGTTTATCATCATCGGCCTGCCGCTCTATCTCTATCATTGGTTTGTGATCACGCGCGAGCGGAGGAAGGAAGCATAAGCGCATAGAGAGAATTTTATGCATGACTTTATTGCCATAGGCGATATTGTAACCGACGCGTTTATCAAACTGCAGGATCCGACCGCGCATATTGATACACATAACAATGTCCGCGAGGTGTGCATGCGGTTTGGAGACAAGGCGCCGTATGAAGACGTTGTTATTGTTCCGGCTGTCGGCAACAGCTCCAATGCCGCGGTTGCGGCGGCGCGCCTGGGCTTGAAAAGCGCATTGGTGTCAAACCTCGGCAATGATTATTTCGGCAAAGAATGCATGGATGTGCTTGGCAAAGAAAAAGTTGACACGCGGTATGTGAGGGTACATCCCAACCGGAAGACGAACTATCATTATGTGTTGTGGTATGAGGACGACCGGACAATTCTGATCAAGCACGAAGATTACGACTACATGTTGCCGGATATTGACGATCCAAAGTGGATCTATCTATCCTCGCTTGGGGAACAATCTCTTCCACTCCATCGTGCGATTGAGGAATTTCTTTGGAGCCATCCCAAAATAAAGCTTGCGTTCCAGCCCGGGACATTTCAGATGAAACTCGGGAAAGACGTGCTTTCCGGCTTGTACCGCCGGGCAGATGTTTTTTTCTGCAATAAGGAAGAGGCGCAACGCATTCTCAAAGTCGAGGAAAACGATTCCAAGCGTCTGCTTGATGCGATGCACGCGCTCGGGCCAAAAATCGTCGTCATCACCGATGGCACCAAAGGCGCGTATGCGTATGATAGCAGGGAATTTTGGTTTATGCCTCCGTATCCTGATCCAAAGCCGCCCTACGAGCGCACCGGCGCCGGAGACGCTTTTTCTTCTACGTTTACCGTAGCGCTCGCCTATGGCATGAGCATCCGCGATGCCCTTCTGTGGGCGCCGATCAATTCTATGTCTGTGGTACAGCAGGTGGGAGCGCGTGGGGGTTTATTGAACCGCTCACAGCTTGCGGAATGGCTTGCAAAAGCTCCGAAAGATTACGCACCCAGGCCATTATGAAAATACTTAAAGAATTTTTGCAACAAGCGCGTCAGGAACGCTGGGCGACCGGGCATTTTAACGCGTCCGAGCTTGATCAGATGCGCGCGATTGTTGATGCGTGCAAAGAAGTCGGATCGCCCGCGATCATCGGGGCGTCGGAGGGGGAGCGTAAACACCTTGGAATGCGCGAGGCCGTGGCACTGCGGGATGTGTTTCGGGAGGAATATGGCATTCCCGTGTTTTTGAATGCGGATCACACGAAAAGCGTCGAGGCCGCTAAAACTGCCATTGGCGCCGGGTTTGATTCAATTCATATTGATTTATCGGCAAAGTCTTTTGAAGAAAATGTGGTTGGAACAAAAGAAGTCGTTACCTATGCGCGAAGCAAAGAGTCTGGCATCAATGTCGAGGGCGAACTCGGATATTTACGCGGCGAGTCAAAAATCCAGCATGAAAAAATTCAGGTGAACCCCGAAGATTATACAAATCCGGAAGAGGCGGTGCGGTTTGCGGAGGAAACCGGCGTGGATCGGCTCGCCATTGCAGTAGGGAACATCCATGGCATCTCGCTTGATGAACCGGATCTTGATATTGAACGCATCCGCCGGATTCGTGCTGCAGTGCCGGAGCATGTGGCTCTCGTGCTCCATGCCGCATCCGGTATTCCGGACGATCAGATCCGGCAGGCGATTGAGGCTGGAATCTCCAACATCCATATCAACACCGATATACGGATCGCGTTCGTCAACGAACTAAAAAAGAGCTTGGCGGAGCATCTTGACGAGGCCGCCATGTACAAGCTGGACGCGAGTGCCAACGAGGCGATGCGCGGGGTGATTAAAGAAAAACTGCAGCTGTTTGGCGCCGTGGATAGGGTTTAAAATAGCGCGAAACATTTCATTCCAGACTTAGTCTCCTTGGAGACTAAGTCTGGAATGAGGAATGGTCTGATCGCTTTTCTTTTTCTCCGGAATATGATAGAGTGGCACTCTATGCAACAACTGAAAGCACAATCCAGAAATCAGCTTGGAAAGTCCGTAAAAACGCTTCGGAAAAGCGGATTTTTACCTGCAGTGGTATACGGGGAAGGAGTAGCTTCGCGGCCCGTCATGATCTCATATAAGGATTTTATGGCAACGCTTCGTGCGGCAGGCGAATCTACGCTGGTGACGCTGGACGTTGATGGAAAACCTTTTAATGTCCTGATTCACGATGTCTCGTACGATCCGGTCAGCGACATGCCGATTCACGCGGACTTTCATGCGGTGCGCATGGATAAAATGATCCGAACGCGTGTGCCTCTTGAGTTTGTCGGAGAGTCATCCGCCGTAAAAAACGATGCGGGCGTGCTCGTGAGGGTAGTACAAGAACTCGAAGTCGAAGCGCTTCCGCACAATCTTCCGCATGGACTTACGGCAGATGTGTCTCTGCTTGCGACAATCGGTTCGGCAATGCATGTCAAAGACATCGCGCTCCCGCCTGGGGTTACCCTGATGGCCGATATGGATGAGACGATCGCGATAGTCGAGGCTCCGCGCTCGGAAGAAGATATTGCCGCGCTCTCGCAAGCTCCGGTTGAGGTATCGCCCGAATTGGTCAGGACCGAACGCGATGAACTCAAAGAAAAGGAACAGGAGAAAAAAGAGGCGGAGGGGGTTGCCGCTTAACATAACCGGCCATGCGCTTATTTTTGTTTTCTCTTTTTTTATTTGGAACATTTCTGCCGGCGTATGCCGCACCCGACGCGGCCGCGCGTGAGGCGATCGAACAACAGCTTGCTGCATTGGAACAGGAAGCCCGAGAGCTTGACGGTACGCTCCAGCAGGTGCGAGGTCAGTCCCGCACGCTCGGCAATGAAGTAAAGGCCATGAATACAGAGGTGCGACGCCGGGAAGTCGAGATTAAACGTCTGACCATAGCACTGCGCGAGACCAATCTCGATATCAAAAACAAAAGCAGCGGGATTGCGGCTCTTGGCAAGAAGATTGATGCTTCTCGCACATCGCTCGGCGCAAGTCTTTTGTTGCTCTACGCCTACGGCGACGAAAACGCAGTTACTATCCTGCTCAAAAATAAGACCGTTTCGGGTTTCTTTAATTCACTGCACTCGCTTGCCCGTGTGCAACATAGTGTCCAACAAACGCTTGCCGAGTTTAAGGCGGATCGCGAAGAACTCCAGAAGCAAAAAGTCGAGCTTCTGCAGACTCAGGAAGACCAGCAAAGCTTGAAAGCGCTTCAGGATGTCGAGCGGCGTTTTCTCGCCATCAAGAAAAAAGAAAAAGACGATCTGCTCAAACAAACAAAAGGCAAGGAGGCGCTTTTTCAGCAGCTTCTGCAGTCGAAAAAAACCGACATCGCGGCTTTGCGCGCCCAGCTCTTTTATCTGGGCAAAACCGGCATTACCGCCGAGGAGGCGGTGGCTGCGGCAACGCTTGCCGCATCGCGCGCAAACATACGCCCGGCATTTCTACTCGCACTTCTTGAAGTGGAGACCGGAAAACAGTTTGAAGACGGCGTAATCACGGTCGGATCAAATGTCGGTACCGGAACCTGGCGTCGTGATCTTTATGAGTGTTATATTGACATTGGCAAGCCAAATAGGGCGG
>CAYVMH010000056.1:0-4550 GCA_964452595.1 uncultured Candidatus Saccharibacteria bacterium | reverse complement strand
GCCCAGGACCCGGGCTTTTCAAGCCCGTTACATGGGTTCGAATCCCATTGGGAGCGTTCTTAACAATTAAAAGAAATGCGCGCCCGTAGCTCAGTGGCAGAGCGCTCCCTTGACATGGGAGAGGCCCGAAGTCCGATCCTTCGCGGGCGCACAAAAAATTGGGGCGCTTAGCTCAGTGGCAGAGCGACTGTTTTACACACAGTAGGCCCAAGGTTCGATCCCTTGAGCGCCCATTATGGACTCTTACCAGTATCTTATTATCGGCGGGGGCATTGCAGGGGTGACGGCGGCCGAGACCATCCGCGAGCGGGATCTGGATGCGACCATCGGCGTTGTCACGCACGAGGCCTATCCCTTGTATTCGCGGGTGCTCCTGCCCTCATACCTGAAACGGAATATACCGCGGGAAAAACTTTTTTTGCGCACGATTGATGACTTTATTGAGACGCGGATTGAGTTGTGGCTGCAGGAGACCGTGATTGGAATCGACGGGAAGCGGCGCGAAGTAACGCTCGCCAACGGCGCGACCCTCAGATACGGGAAGCTTTTGATCGCAAGCGGCGGGCGCGTAAAGCCGTGGGGAAGACCCGAAGACGAATCCGCGGTGTATCGGCTGCAAACTCTTGACGACGCGGACCGTCTGTTTGCGGCGCTCGCGCTGATCAAGAACCCGCTGGTAATCGGATCATCATTTATCTCGCTTGAATTTATAGAGATATTCCTTCTCAATAATATAACTCCGGCATTGCTCATGCGCGACGAACATTTCTTTGCGCCCTACCTTGAAGAAACGGGCGGGGAATTGATGCGGGCGCATTTTCAGCGGCATCATATCGCGTTGTACGAGCATGATGAGATCGCCAAAATACACCGTGGGCAAAACGGCCTCACGGTCATGACCAAGCAGCAGCAGATCATATCGTGCGATGCGCTTGCAGTTGCTATCGGCATTGAGCGAAGCCTCGAATTCACGCACACAGCGAATATACTGCGGGGCGATGTTGGTGTACGCGTCAATGCATTTTTTGAAACCAACCAGGAACACGTATACGCAGCCGGAGACGTTGCTGAATTACTTGATCCGCACACCGGAACCTACCATGCAGCCGGAAACTGGACTAGCGCTTTTCTGCAGGGCAAGGCCGCTGGATTGAACATGTCCGGGCTGCGGAAACCGTTTATCAACATCCCGTCCTATGCGATCACCAATCTTGGACTTCAGATTACGATGGTCGGCGATTGTGCCAATGCCAGCGAGACAATCGTTCGCATCAATACGGACACAAATGAATATGAGCGGCTTTTTCTTGTTGATGGCATGCTCAAGGGTGCCGTACTCATCAACCGCTTCAAAGATAGGGCTCATATCCTCCGACTTATTCAGACACAACAGAAAATTGATGCATACCGGGACAAGCTTGCATCGTTTCAATTTGACCTAACAGCTATCCCGGTGATATGATCTATTCTATGCAAGACCAAGACACGCCACAGCAGGAGCCGCCGCAGGCGGGAACGGAAAACCAATCCGCATCAAACCCCCTGCTTATCCCCATCGCGATTATCATTGCCGGAGCGCTCATCGGCGGCTCTGTGCTGTACTCAAACTCGGGCAGACCTACAGCAGCCCCGCAGCTTGGCGCCATACGCGCCGGGAAAGCCGTGGACAACACAGAGCTCCTCAAACAGGCGCAAACCGACTCGCGCACCCTCGGAAATCCCGACGCGCCGGTTGTGATCGTCGAGTTCGCGGACTTTCAGTGCCCGTTCTGCGGCAAATTTTTCCGTGAGAGCGGGACCAAGATCATCGAGCAGTACGTTAAAGCCGGCAAAGCGCGTTTCGTGTATCGCGACTTCGCATTCCTCGGGCCGGAATCCACAGCGGCGGCCGAAGCAAGCCGATGCGCAGGCGACCAAAATGCGTTCTGGCAATATCACGACTATCTCTATACTCATCAGCAGGGCGAAAACCAAGGAGCATTTTCGAAAGAGCGCCTCAAAGAATTCGCAACCGTACTCAAGCTTGACACGGCTACATTCAACTCATGTCTGGATGCCGGCGTTCATCGCGACCAAGTGCAAAAAGACCTTGATCTCGGGCGCTCGCTTGGCGTGGACGGCACTCCGGCCACGTTCGTCAACGACCAATCTTTCAACGGGGCGCTCCCCTATGAACAGTTCAAAGCCGCGATCGAAGCGGAACTTGCCAAATAGCAATACACGATGACAAAAATCGATAGATCTGCGTTCTACCAACAGACGCATATTTTTCATGAAGAAGTCGTATCTGGATGAAAGCCATGAGTATCAAGATCCAAGCGATCTGAAAGATGAGGATGTCTTGACGGCTTCACAAAACGAGCCCGCGCTCTTTGAAGTGTTGGTCGAGCGATACCGGTCTCCGCTTCTGCGCGCGGCACTCCGCGTAGTCAAGGGCAAAGAAGAGGCCGAGGATATTGTGCAGGAGGCGTTCGTCAAGATATATAAAAACGCGCACCGGTTCCAAAAGCTTGAAGGGATCGAATTCAAATCGTGGGCCTACAAGATCGCGATCAATACGGCGATCACCCACTACCGCAAGCTCAAGCGCGGGGAATTTTTGAGCGAAGACCCCAGCGTATTTGACAAGCCATCCGAGGAACAATTTGATTCCCATCTGCACGAGCGCGCCGACGCAAAAAGCATGATCGCCCACACTCTCACGAAAGTGCCGAAGCGCCTGCGGGAAGCGCTTGAAGCGTATTACTTTGAAGACAAGTCATACCAGACCATTGCGCATGAGCACAATATCTCGATCCCTACCCTGAAAATGCGGCTGTTCCGCGCAAAAAGAATTTTTAGAAAAATAAGTCATGTAGAACTACCGCCATTTCATCGCGATAGTTCTACAAAAAAATAAAGAATCACTATGAATACTCTCCGACCAGCATCTCTCCCCTCTTCAAAATTCAACGGGCAGATTTTGCAAAGCGTCTATCGGGTGTGGCTCTTTCGCAAACTCCTGCCCGCGCTGATCGGCGAGATCATGCTGCTCTCCCTCCTGCTCTACGGCATCGGACAAATTATCTTTGTCGAGCGCGTGATCGCCAACGGCCTGAATGTGTTTTTTCTGCATCCCCTCGGGATCTTCTCTTTTGGATTAGATGCGTTTAGCCAAGCAACCGGTCAAATTAAGTTATTGACCGTCGTTGTCGTCGTCCTTACGGCGCTCATTATCCGCCATGCCACCCAGGGTATGCTCCGATTCATTCTTGTGCGCCAGAATTATTTCGGACAAATCCCAAAATGAGCGCGCTCGCGATCATCCATACCGATGAGAACATGATCGTCATCAATAAGCCTGCGGGCATTTCGGTGCACGGAGGAGTTTCTGTTTCGGGCGAAACACTGGTTGATATTTTGCTCAAACAATTTCCTGAAATCCGCACGGTCGGTGATGACCCCTCCTTCGCTCAAGCTTTGGCGGGCAAGCCCTCCTTTCGTCCGGGCATCGTGCATCGGCTCGACAAAGACACGTCCGGTGTCATGGTAGTAGCGCGCACACAGCAGAGTTTTGAACTTCTGAAAAACCTTTTTAAGACCGGACAGGTACAAAAAACCTATCTTGCAATCACCTGCGGCGCGCCAAAACAAAAAACTGGCGCGATTACGTTTCCCGTCGGGCGGCTCGTGAAAAACCCTTTGAAGCGCGGAGTGGAAACGCGTCCCGGCATGATCCGCGGCAGCAGGGAGGCGCACACCGAATACCGCCTGCTCAAAGCGGGCAAAACGTACTCTCTCGTCGAACTCAAGCCAAAAACCGGGCGCATGCACCAGTTGCGCGTGCACCTCAAAGCGCTCGGAACTCCCATCGCCTGCGACCGCGTCTACGGCGGCAAACAGGTGTGCTGTCCCGCGGGAGCGCGGCGCCAGTTGCTCCACGCGCAATCACTTGCATTCAGTATGCCCGGCTCCGGCCGCCTGCTCTTGGAGGCAGACCCGCCGGAGGATTTTACCCTTGCGCAATGCCTGATTGCATGATATAGATGAAGTCATGACCACCACCATTGAACAAATGAATCTGCGCGCGAATTTGCCTGAAGTGCGGCCTGGAGATTTGGTGCGCGTGCATCAGAAAATCAAAGAAGGAGATAAGGAGCGCATCAGTGCGTTTGAGGGCCTGGTAATCGCGGCCAAACACGGCACAGGCGTTTCAGCAACGCTTACGATCCGAAAAGTAGTGGATGGAATCGGCGTCGAGCGCGTTTTCCCTCTGCACTCTCCGCGCATTGAAAGGATAGAAGTAGTACGCCGTTCAAAAGTGAGACGCGCCAAACTCTACTACATCCGCGACAAAGCCGCACGCGAGGTACGACGCAAAATGCGTACGCTCCGGCTGGAAACCCCCGCGGCTGCTGCGGCCACGGAAGAACAAACGAGCGAAGCTGAAACCGCCGCGCCAACTGAATAGTTGGCGCTACGCGCGCGGGTGGTGAAACCCGGTAAACACGCAAGGTTGAGGGCCTTGTGCCCGCAAGGGCTTGGAGGTTCAAATCCTCTCCCGCGCACCA
>CAYVMH010000055.1:0-4551 GCA_964452595.1 uncultured Candidatus Saccharibacteria bacterium | reverse complement strand
AAGCGGTTGAGCAGCGGACTCTTCATGGACAAGAGGTACTCGGTTCGCTGGAACAGGATGTATTTGACTGCCTCATCGGGGATGATCATGCTTATTTTAGTGTACTAAAAAATGTCCCGCGCGGCAATTAACCCAGCACGTTTGAAAAGGCGTTGGGTTAAAAATGCACGAGCGTGCAGTACTTGTTCCAGAAATATTTGGTTTTTCCAGCGTAATATTCCCAGTCCATGGGACCATTTTGAAAAACAATATGCGGGATATTACCATAGTATGCCGCAAAATTTCCAAAGCTTGAGTCCGAGCCGATCACCGTGTCGCATGAGGCGAGCAAAAACAGATCCTCGATAAAACTCTGCGTACTCACCTGGATGTTAAGTCCGGAGAAGCGGTCGGTCTCGATTGACCCGTTGGATGTGAGCACAAAGCAAGTCCGTAGGGGTTCTTTTTTAAACTCGCGGAGATACTCGTCAAGAATCTCGCGAATGCGCGCCTGCTCGGTATAATAGCGCCCTCCTTTATATATTTTGTAATCTCCTTGTCGGATGTGTACGGCAACGACATGAGTGTACTGTTTGCGAAGCGGCCCCATAAAAGTCGCTACAGCCCGGACAGTCCAGTCTTGGGGTCGGAAGTAGTCGGTAATCTCTCTATGATATTTGAGAATGCCGACTGGATTGCGGAAAAGCCATCCCTGAAAATACAGAGTCTTGATACCAGGATTGTCTTCAAGCTTGGCAAGCTCTGATCTGACGGGTTTGGAAGGAGGAAGGTAAAAGGTTCCCGGAATAGCCGAAGAATCATAAGAATTAAGTATCGCGTCACGATGAAGCACTCTGGTTGCAATAGCATACAATTTATAGATCTTGCGCATAAAAACAGTTGCCCGCGTATGCCCGAGTTTTTTCTCAAGAAGCGGGAAGGGAGAGAAGAAGAGTGATCGGACGAGATGATTCTTCATAGGGATGTTAAAATAATGGCTGTATTCAAAAAAGGAATAGTTCTCAATGCTATATTCGCGTTCTTGCGCGTAGGCGTACACACTCATGAAATTCCAGAGTTGGTTTGCGAGCTCGGTTTTACCGCCTTTGCTGGGGTTATGCTGGAGGATAATGAGATGTTTGGTCATAAAATCAAAGTTATGATGAGTATATAAATCAAAACGATCGTCAGATATTTGTATACCTGCTGATGGTCTGAGTGTTTATTTCCATGCAACGATGCGAACGTGTTTTTGCGCCTCATATATGATTTTTGTTTTGCCAAACTTTTGCTGGAGCATGGCAATACCGTTGCCATGCCTGCGCACGTCCGTGATCACCGTGCCATGCGGGGTAAGTTTGTCATACACCTGATCAAGATAGGTTGCCACCGGATAGTGGAATCCCCACGAGATAAGCGAGACGATCAGATCAAATTTGGTATCGGAAATGATGCGATTATCGGGGGTCGCCTCTTGCAGAAAGATCTGCTCCCGCTCAATGCCGTTTTCCACAAGGAGATCGCGGGCACGCTCCAGTGAGTTATAAAAGCATCCTTTTTCGCGCAGACCATAATATACTTTGCTGGGCATCTCGGTCTTGTCGAGCAGGCAGATCATGGGTCGGTCGGCTTCGTAGTGTTTGCCAAGCAGGATGTCTATGCCGCCGACTCCGGCTCCGATATCCAGGATCGCATGCGCATGCGCAGGGAGATACGGCTTCATCTGCTCATACTCAGCGGTCATTTCCGCGCTGAAAAGCTTTTCAACGCTTTTTCTCGTGAAGAATGCTTCCAGCGATACGGTTGCATTGAAATTGCTCGCGAGCGCCTCAAGCGCAAATGAAAAGCGTTTTGGCATGACGGCTGCAAGTCGCTGTATGATCTTATTGCGCCGCCACAGCAGATATTGGGAGCGCTGAAAAAGGATAAATTTTATTGTCCGAGGCGACGAAACTTTGATGTGCATGTATGTCCCGGAGCGTCCGGATTTTATACAAGAAACTTTTTTTGATTTACGATCGGCTGTCCCATGCGTGCTTCGAATCTTGCGTATTCGAGATCCTGTTCGGTCATGATTTTTGCAAGCTCCTTGAACGTCACCCTTGGTCGCCAGCCGAGCACGCTCCGGGCTTTTTGGGAGTCGCCAAGCAACAGATCAACCTCGTTTGGCCTGAAATATGCCCGGTCTATCTCGATGATTGTCTTTCCTGTTTTCCGGTCAACGCTTTTTTCTTTCAGGCCTTTGCCTTTCCATACGAGATCCATGCCGAGATGTTTTGCAACTTCGTTCACGAATTCCCGCACCGTGTGAGTTTCTCCCGTAGCGATGATAAAATCATCGGCCTTGTCATGCTGGAGAATTTTCCATATCGCCTCCACGTAATCCTTTGAATAGCCCCAGTCCCGTTTGGCGTCGAGATTGCCGAGGCGCAGGACATCCTGCAGGCCAAGCATGATCCGCGCAAGGCCGAGCGTGATCTTTCGGGTAACAAAGTTAAATCCCCGGCGCGGAGATTCGTGGTTGAATAATATTCCGTTTGATGCAAACAGGCCATATCCCGTTCGATAAATTTTTGTCATGTTGAATGCGAACACTTTGGAGATGCCATAGGGTGATTGCGGGTTAAAGGGAGTATGTTCGTTCTGCGGCGTTTCGAGAACTTTTCCAAACATTTCGGAAGAGCTTGCCTGATAATATTTCACGGGAAAATCAAGATTGCGCAGCGTCTCGAGGATTCTCAGCGCTCCCAGTGCATTGATATTGGTCGTGTATTCCGGCTTGTCAAAGCTGACTCCCACATGACTTTGCGCTCCGAGATTGTAGAACTCGTCCGGCCGCACCTTATTGATGATGCGAAAGAGATTGGAGCTGTCGGCCAAGTCTCCATACATCATATAAAAGTTCGGATGCTCTTCGTTCTCGTACAGGTGGTCTACGCGTTGCGTGTTGGGCATGCTTGCGCGCCGCTGTATGCCATAGACCTCGTAGCCCTTTTTCAAAAGGAGTTCGGCGAGGTAAGAGCCGTCCTGTCCCGTTATTCCCGTGATAAGCGCTTTCTTTTTTTTCCGCATAGGAGTTTTATGATACACGATATATAAAAAAAATCAATCTCGTATCCCGTCGAGCAGGAGCGCGTCCGCTTTCTCCATGGTCCAACCCAGTGCTCCGAAATTGTCGCGAAGATGCGATTCATCCATGGCTTTGGGAATGGGGACCATGCCTTTTGCCATGATCCAGTTCAAAATGATCTGTGCCCGCGTCTTTCCGTATTTTTTTGCAAGCGAATCCACGATCGGTGTGCTCCGGGTTATGGCTTTCCCTTTTGCAAAAGGCCGCTGGGCAATAATGCGTAAGTTGTTTTTTTGGCAGTAGGGGATTGTTGTTTCTTCCGCGGACCGGTCGAAAAGATTGAATTCAATCTGGTTTGCCGCAATGGCGGTATGGGTGAGATGCGACCGCGCTTCCGCGGCCAGCATGTCTGAAAAGTTGCTCACGCCGATGTATCGCGCCAAGCCCTCATCGACAATTTCTTCCATGGCTTTCATGGTTTGGGAAAGGGGGATATCCGGGTTTTCTTTGTGTACCAGATACAGATCAACATACGTTGTTTTGAGCCGCTGCAGGCTTCCCTCGATCGCCCGACGCACATCTGCGTATGCAAGATGTTCCCGCGATACTTTGGTAATCAGGAAAATGTTCGATCGGTCAAACCCCCGCATTGCTTCTTCCACGATCATTTCGGTAAGGCCTTGGCCGTAGAGTTCCGCAGTGTCAATAAGACGAAAACCAAGCGCGAGGCCGGCGCGCAGAGAATCAACCGATTGCTGTGCGTTGCTGTCGTCGCGAATAAATATTCCTCCCATGCCGCCGGTGCCCATGCCAATCGGAGGAATATCCATCATGACGGCACTATCACTCCGTGCTTTCATAGAATAACGGGTTTAGGGTTGGGGAGAATGAATTTACCCCGATATCCTTTTGCTCTTAATTTTGCAATAAGTTCCGGAGCAATGGTCCATGAGAGCAGAAGGGCGTAGTGTGGCTGCTCCTCAAACAGCCGGTCTTCCGCAACGACTGGAATGTGCATGCCCGGGGTGTATGTGCCGATTTTGAGATCGCTTTTTTCCACCAGATAGTCAAGGACTTTGCCGTCGAGTTTGCAGTAATTCAGAAGCGTATTGCCCTTTGCCGGAGCGCCAATGCCGGCAATTCTTTTTCCACGATCTTTTTGGTCAATCAGCATTTTTTGCAGTTGGTGTCTTAATCGCTCTACGCGCGTCGCAAATATGCGGTAGGTCTCTTTTTGAGACAGCCTATTCTTTTCTTCCTGCATGAGCAGTCGGGCAACGCGCGGGGACACGGCATGGGTGCCTTTGTGCACCGCAAAGACCCGCACAGAGCCGTCGTGAATGGGAATGCGCTCGGCATCCGCTATTTCCATATCATACATGCGAAAGAGCGTCTGCAGGGGCTTGAGCGCATAGTAGCGAAGGTGCTCATGATAGATGAAATCGTACTGCAGTTTTTTTATAAGATCACAGCATTGCTTGATCATCGTCAGGGTCTTGAGT
>CAYVMH010000054.1:0-4565 GCA_964452595.1 uncultured Candidatus Saccharibacteria bacterium | reverse complement strand
GGTTCCACTTGGCCTTATTTTCAAGATCAACACGACGTATTTCCATAGGGTAAAGCCAATTTAGTTAAGTCCTATCGTATTCGATGAAAAGTCACCGGATCTCCGATACGCATATTATTGCGTTTCATAAATCCGGCGTTTACCTCAAGCACATAGCGAACCGGATGGGCCGAAGTATAGAAAACGGGGCGCGACGGATCAAATTCCGGCGAAACATTTTCATCTGCGTCAACGATTTTCCCGCCGTCAATCCAGATGATGTCAATGGGAAAATGCATATCCGGCATCCAGAAGCGATACCGATCAGGACGATCAAAGATAAAGAGCATCCCTTGGTCTGCGCCAAGCAAACTCCTCCCGGAAAGGCCCTTGTGAACCGCGCTACTACTCGTGGCAAGCTCAACCGGAATTTCCGTTACGCCGATTCGCACCACGGGAGCCGTCTGATTCGGTATAGCCGCATCTCCCAGAGCCGCTGAAATCGGCGCTGCGGAAACGCCAGAAGAAAACTCGTGGCGGCCGATAAACCCCGTTAGAAAATACTTTTCTAACGGGGTAAACAGAAACAGAGCGCCTGCGATAAGCGCCAGTCCGATGAAAAGCCATATAGAATCTTCAATTTTACCTTTGAATCTCACTGCGGATAGTATAGCAAAGATCACCCGCCTGTTCAAACAATCCACGAAGAGCGCGTCTATGGCTTTTTCACCACCCGGTGGATATCCGGCACTTCAAGCCCGAGCGCCCATGCAGAAAATCCGTGCAACTGATACGCCGCGATAAGCTCAAGTTTCTTTGCGACACTCTTGGCGTTTTCATACCACAGAACGTAATTTTTTTTCTGGAAAGAATAGCGTATGAACGGCGCCTGCTCAAGCGCGCTATATCCGTATGTGACCTTGCGCGTAGCGAGTACGGTCTTGATGTTTTTGTACCCGCCGATCCCGACTAATTTCTCGCGTCCCGTATCCCATCGCCACATGTAGAGCGGAATCCCCAGCGACAGTTTTTCTTTGGGCACAGAGAGCAGACTGTGTTCAATCACCCGCTTCACCCATGGGTAACGCGCAATCGGTCCTTTTGATTCCGGATCGTCGTATGACATGACGCTGATGAAGTCGGAACTCGCCGCGAGTGCTGCATAATCATACACCCCGATCACGCGCTTCCAGAGGTCTTTTGGGTAATCATCGGGATTTTGCGAAATCTGCGCTACGACCGCAACGCTCACCCCAAGACCGTTTGTATGCATTTCGTCCCCGGCCTTTTTTATAAACGCCGAATACGTGTCGCGATAGGAGGCGTCCATCTGTTCAAAATCAAACTGCCATCCCCAGTAGTGTCGATCCCGCGCCTCGGCAATGAGGGCCCCAATTGCGCGATCCTGCTTCGGCGGATCATCAAGCAGTGCGTGCGCGATGCTTCGGACAAAGCGCTTGTTGGTAACCAGCGGCATCACTTTGATCTTGTGTTTCCGTGCAAAGACGAGCAGATCGTCTCCCACCGCGCCGCTCAATTTTCCGTCCGCATCCAACGAATATGATTGCGGCGCGAATACGTCTATGGATTTGGGATTGCTCAAAAAAGCTCGTTTCGCGGCCTTCCCTTCCTGGTAATAAAACACCCGCACATACGGATGCGGCTTTGACGCGGGTTTTGTTGATGTTTTCTTCGCCACAGAAGCGGCACGAGCATGGTTTGTGTTCGTTCCAAGAAGAACGGCCAGCGCCACCATCAGCCCGACAAGAAAAACGGTTCGCATGGGATTCATGATAGCACATCTTCAAACTTCTGGTATACTTAAAACCATATGCGCCCATTTCCTGAACGCGCGCGAAAAGAGTTGCGTATCTTCAAAAAACTTAATACTCCCGCCAAAATACAAAATTTTCTGGAGGCGCTTCCGATCAACTTCGAGAAGCGCGGAAATACATGCGCGTCTCCGCTTACAGCCGTCCGTGCCAACCAAGCCCACTGCATCGAGGGCGCAATACTCGCCGCAGCCGCGCTGTGGTATCACGGCGCAAAACCGCTCCTGCTTGACCTCAAAACCGCACGAGGCGACTCGGATCATGTCGTGGCGCTCTTCAAAGAGCGCGGCCATTGGGGCGCCGTAAGCAAAACCAACCACGCGGTACTTCGCTATCGCGACCCGATATACCGGAGCGTGCGGGAGCTTGCGATGTCGTACTTCAACGAATACTTTTTGGACAACGGTAAAAAAACATTGCGAAGCTTTTCCGCGCCTTTCAATCTACTCGGTTTCGATGACGAATGGCTCACCTCTCCCGACAACCTCTGGCCCATTGCCGAAGGACTCGACAACTCACCGCATCATCAGATATTTCTCAAGGGTATGCCGCCAACGCTTCGCCCGGCACACTCGCTGGAAATACAGGCGGGCAAACTCGTGGAGTGGGAAGAGAAATAAACCCCCTTATAAAGGTTGGCCGATTTCTTTCGGTCTCCATTTTTTAGCAAGATAAACAACCAGACAACCAACCGCAACACCAACAACCGCCCCGCCAAGAATATCGGATGGATAGTGCACGCCTGCAACAATACGGCTTATATTCATGAAGATCGCGGCAATGAAAAACCAAACGCCCCACTTTTTGTTGTAGAGATACATTGCCGTTGCCATCGCAAAGAAAAAGGCCGAATGACCGGACGGAAATGAACCCTCTGTATCGGAATAAAACCACCCATCTGACACGAGCTTATGAACGTAGAGGGTGACAAACGGACGAGGGCGATGGTACCAGAAACGGATGATTTCGGTGAGCGCGCCGCGGGCGACCACGATTGATATAATTGTGGTCCAAAATATGTAAAATTTTTCTCGTCTTGAGTATGCCGCGCAATACAAAAGCGCAAGAAAAACGGCGCCGAGAAAATACTGCACATAGGCGGCGAGAAAAATCATCACGTAATCAAAGATCTGCGATGTGCCGGCGAGATTATTGAAAAGATAGAATAATCTTACATCTACGGTCATGGTGATGATTGTAGTTTATAATCTCATCTAATATACTTGAGTATATGCTTATCTTTCTCGGTAACCAGATAAAAATTCTAATACTGTTTTTATAAAGATGTATATAGATTCTCCAAAAAGAGCAACAAAGAAAGGCGATGACATAAAACATCACGAATCATACCAACGGATCACGCCGCTTTTCAAAATAAAACCCGTTTGAGATAAACGCGTAGCCGTTCTCCACACTCACAACGGTAAACGGAGTTTCGGGGTATGCGTTTCGAAATGCAGACGGTGCGATAGCGCGCTTCTTGGTATTCCATTTGAATTCAAATGCGCGCATCCGCGCGTCTGTTGGAGCAATTTCAATATAATCAACCTCCGCCTGCGCTGTCGTGCGCCAGAAATATCTCTCTGGCAAAACGGCGCCGCTGTGCGACTGCGCCTTAAGCCGTTCTACAATCATACAATTCTCAAATAATGCGCCGACATCCGAACGCGCTGTCGCGCTCACCGGCGCAAAATTGCCGATAAGCGCGTTACGCAATCCAAGATCAATAAAATATATTTTCTTTGTCCGTGTTACTTCATTACGCAAATTTTTTGCATAGCCCTTTAATCTGAAAATAATAAAATTCTTTTCAAGAAGGTCTATGTAACGCTCTACGGTAAGGGACGAGGCGCCGAGCTGTTCTGCAAGCTCACGATAAGAAACTTCCTGCCCTATCTGAAGAGCAAGAAGATTGAGTAGTTGCGTGATAACTTCCGGCTTCTTGATACCGCCTGCCGCGAAGATATTTTTATACACATACTGCGACGCGAGTGTTTTAAGTTGCAGGATATGCTCCTCTTCAGAAAGATTGAGCACCCCGGGATAACCGCCAAAACGCATAAGCTCCGCGATGCGCGCTTCAGCGTCAAAAGCATTACTCGAAAGCT
Source organism: uncultured Candidatus Saccharibacteria bacterium (assembly GCA_964452595.1). Taxonomy (GTDB): domain Bacteria; phylum Patescibacteriota; class Minisyncoccia; order Sungbacterales; family HO2-52-23; genus JACQRW01. Next base: position 646 of record CAYVMH010000054.1, on the reverse strand, counting down.
CATCAAGCGCCATCGGGTATAAAGTAAATTCAAGCGAACGACCCGTGAGCGGTTCCGATACTTTATTTGCAAGATCAAACGAAGATGATCCCGTCGCTATGTACTGCACCTCAGGATGATGATCAAAGAGCGATTTCAATATTTGTCCGATATTCGACACTACTTGTGCTTCGTCAAAGACCACAATCTTATATCCGCGAATCATGCTAAAAAGCGCTTCCATATCCGCACGCCCCAAGAGATCGCGGTAGCGTGGCAATTCGCAGTCTATATAGCGCACTTCCTCTCCATATGGCTCGGTCAAATGCTGAACCAGTGTTGTTTTTCCTGCCTGTCTTGGTCCAAAAACAATAAGCACTTTTCCACCGAAAAGACGGCTTGAAAGCACATCCTCAAGTTTTCTTTGTATATACATAACACAAAGTTAACATATATATAGATATTTGTAAATACACTGTATGGCTCTATCTTGTTAAACACTCGGTGTTGCACAGATATTGCAGAGACATAGCTCCGCATTTTGGCGAAAAAACGAATTCTGAAATGTGGCTGTCCCTCCTGAACAAAATCCGAACTTTTTACCAAACGAATCCCGACGAATGAAGCCGCCCCGCCGCCGCTCCCTAACGCTCGCCGCACCACAGAA
>CAYVMH010000053.1:2573-4570 GCA_964452595.1 uncultured Candidatus Saccharibacteria bacterium | reverse complement strand
CTCAAGCGCCGGCTTGGACTTGATCTCAAGAATTTTGGTTACGCGAGGATACCACGCATCATTGACTTGATAGCCGTTCAATGTCTGAAATTCAGTTTCGTTTTGGTACCACATGTCGATCTAACAAGAATTTTCAATGCGTTAATTTTCAATTGAAAATTGAATCATTAAGGCATTGATTGAAAATTGGAAATTGATGCTTGAAAATTATCTTTTTAACGCATCCACCCCCGGCAGTTTCTCGCCCGCAAGAAATGCCAACATCGCTCCTCCTCCGGCAGACACGTGCGTAAACGTGCGCAGAAGCGTTGGTGCGCCGACCGCCGCGATCACGTCGCCGCCGCCCACCACAGACAGCGCCTGTCGCGATCGGGCGATGGCGCGGGCGAGCATTTTAGTGCCTTTGGCAAATTTAGGAATTTCAGTATACCCGAAAGGCCCGTTCCATACTATCGTAGCCGCGCCGGCCAGGAGAGAAGAAAAATGCCGAATGCTCCGCTCTCCAATATCCACGATATAGTCGTCAGGCGCAACCGCGTCTATGTCTTTTACCGATCGGCGCGCCTGAGGGCGAAGCTTCTTTACCACCACCACGTCAGCAGGCACATGGAGCTTCTCGCTATGAAGACGCACAAAGGCATTCAATCCGGATCGGGCCTGCCCCTGCCCGGGAGCAGATGCAAAATCCGATCTTGATTTTCCGATCTCCGCTCCCTCCAGCGCATAGATGGTATTGGCGAGTACGCCGCCGATTATGACCGCATCCGCGGTTTTGAGGAAGCGCTTCAGAAGGGGGAGTTTGGTCTCGAGCTTTGCGCCTCCGAGAATTGCCACGAATGGATGCGTGGGCCGATCGCGCACCAATTCCAGATGGCGCAATTCCTCGCGCAGTGAGTGCCCCATATACGCGGGCAGTCTTGACGCCAGCGCCACCATGGATGCATGAGCGCGATGAGAGTTGGCAAATGCTTCATTGATATAGACATCGCCCCACCGGGCGAGCTTGTCTGCGAACGCGCAGTCATTGGCCTCTTCTCCGAGCCAGAAGCGGATGTTTTCAAAAAGCAGACACGGCGCCGCGCCATACCGCTTCTGCGCGGTACGCGCAAAAGGATCGGAGACTAAGGGCACCGGCTGCTTAAGCGCGCGTCCAAGATATTGCGCAACCGGCAGCAGCGAGAGCGCTTTCCCGCGCCTGCCCTGCGGCCGATCTATATGCGCGATCAGTCTTACCAGAGCGCCGCGTTTCAGACATTCGCGTATGGTTGGCAATACGCGTGTAATCCGAAAATCATCCGCAATTTTGCCGTTTTGTACCCCCACATCAAAATCCGCGCGGATGAGTACGCGCTTCCCGCGCCAGGATGCGTAAGGAAGAACGCGTATGTTTCGGGATGGATGGGATATGTTCATGCTGTCTATCCTATCGCATTTATGATATACTGTCATCCGTTATGGCAGAGCCACCTAAAACAATCGTGATCGGCGGCGCGGGGTTTGGCGGCATGACCGCCGCGCTCAAACTCGAGCGGCGGCTTCGCGACAATCCGGACTGGAACATCGTGCTCATAGACAAAAATCCGTACCAGCTCTACGCGCCGGCTCTTTACGAAATTGCCGCAATACCCAAAGAAGAAGTTGATCAAATCGGCTTGAAGTCTGTCATCACCATACCGATCGCGGATATTCTTATAGGAAAAAAAATAGTGTTCGTGCGCGGAGAAATTACCGGTTGCGACCGGGAAAACCGATCCGTATCCGTACGCGGAGGAAAAATTGATTATGACTTCCTTGTCTTGGCGCTCGGATCGGAAACCAACTATTTTGACATTCCGGGACTGCGCGAATACGCTTTGCCCTTGAAGCGATTCGAAGACGCTGTACGGATACGAGATAGGATCGAGCGCATGCTCGCCGAACGCCGCAAGTTAACGCTTGTGGTCGGAGGCGCTGGCGCTACGGGCGTCGAGTTAATAGCCGAGTTTTCCAACTTTATC
>CAYVMH010000053.1:0-2473 GCA_964452595.1 uncultured Candidatus Saccharibacteria bacterium | reverse complement strand
TGTTATCTTGCAAAGCGCGTCCTCCGTAGTCCCATCTGTCCCGTACGTCTTACACTCATTGAGGCATCGGATACCATTTTGCCGGGCTTTGACCGGCAAATCATGCACCATGCGCACAAGCGCCTTACCAAACTCGGCATTGAAATCCATACGGGCACCCGCATCAGCGCGGTAGGTCCGAGGGAGATCGTGCTGGACCATGCCAAAGCCCTCCGCTATGATATTCTCATCTGGACCGGAGGTGTCGTGAGCAATTCTTTGTGCGCTGTGAATGAGTTTCTGCAAATTGATGATTATGCCTTTGTCGTCGGAGACGCTGCCGGATTCGTTGACGTCAAGACCGGCAAACCGCTCCCCCAGAACGTGCCGGTTGCGCAAGTCCAGGCGCGCGCGGTTGCCAGAAATATAGTGCGCGTAATTGAAGGAAAACCGAAGATTCCTTTTCGTCCCGCAAAAAAATACCCTCATGTTCTTGCGGTCGGCAAAAAATATGCCATCGCGGATCTTATTTTTATCCGCTTCTGGGGCTTTGCGGGCTGGTGCGCAAAACTCCTTATCGAGCTTCGCTATTTTCTCTTCATCCTCTCCTTCCCCCACGCGATTCGCCTGTGGCTCAAGAGCATCCGCGCCTACATCTCAAACGATTAAGCGGAAGCCGAGGCAATGATGCGGGTGAACTCTTGGGCGTTCAGGCTGGCGCCCCCGATAAGGGCGCCCTGCATGCGACCTTCGGTCAAAAATGAAGAGATGTTGCGCGCGGTGACGGATCCGCCGTAGATGATCCGGACGCTTTCTCCGGCGGTCCGGCCAAAGACGCGGGATATGATCTTTCGGACGTAGATAGCGCTTTGAAAGGCATTTTCGGGCGTGTCCGGCCTGCTGTCGGGCGTAGTACTGATCGCCCATACCGGCTCATACGCGATGGTGAGATTTTTGATCAGAGATTTTTTCACGCCCGCAAGCGCCGCCTCCAGCTGATGCGCAACCGTCTCAGACATTTCATGATCAGCGCGTTGGTACTCCCCCACGCAGAGAATTGGCGCGAGGTCATGCTCGAGCAGCGCGCGAACCTTTTTGGCGATCATCTCATCAGTCTCACCCAACAAAAGCCGCCTCTCCGAGTGTCCTACGATCACATGGTTGACTTTCAAACTTTTCAACTGGCGCCAGGAAACCTCGCCGGTATACGGGCCTGCGTCCGCCCAGAATGTATTCTGGCTTCCGAGCTTTGCGCGTTTCAACTCCGACGCAACCACCCCGAGAAACGGAAACGGAGGGGCGACAACAACGCTGACATTGCGGTGCGCCGCTGCCGCAAGCTCCGTTTTGCGGGCAAGCTCCGCGGCCTCCCGCACCGTGGAAGGGTTTGTTTTCCAATTGGCGATAATCAATTTTTTCATGAGACTTGTATTTTGATTTTCCTCAAAAATGCCGCGGCGTTTTCCGGCTTGATGGTTGAGATCTCGATGCCGGTGCCGATCTCGAATCCGGCCCAGACCGCGGTTTTGGGCAGGATTTCGAAATGCCAGTGGTAGTGCTCAAACGAATGGCTGTTTTTGGCCGGAGCCGTATGCAGAAAAAAGTTGTAGTCCGGGTTTTTTAGTCCGCGATAGAGTTTTGCAAGCGACACGCGCAGCACATGCGCGAAGTCTTGCTGTTCATCGGGGGCGATATCCTCAAAACGCGCCTGATGGCTTTTAGGAAAGAGGCGCATCTCGAATGCGGTGCGCGAGGCATAGGGCGCCACCGTGACGAAACACTCGCTCTCATAGATCAGCCGGTCCTTGTCTCTCAGGTCGTACCGGAGCATGACGCAATGCACACACTTCTTCTCTTTGGCAAAGTAACGCTCCGAGCCCTTGAGGCTCGATGCAACGTCCGGCGGAATCACCGGAATCGCGATGATCTGGGAGTGCGGATGCGAGAGCGAAGCGCCCGCAAGTCTGCCGTGATTGTGGAAAAGCGAGATGTATTTTATACAGTCATCGTCCTGCAGCATACGAAAGCGATCCTGATACATACGGACCACCAATTCCGCCTCCTGGTCGGTCATGACCGCGAATGAGCGGGTATGGTCGGCCGTAATCACCACCTCGTGTATTCCTGCTCCGTTCGTCAAAGTATACGGACCCTTTGTGCCAAATACCGCGCAGACACCCTTGTCAAACGCGGGATATTTATTGGGAATCGTCTGCACCCACCAGTCCGATCCCGCGGCCTTGCCGTCTTTTGCATATACTACGCGGGCATTGGAAAAACGCCTCTCAAAAGGACAGGCGCTTTTGGGCTGGCTGAATGACGGGCGCTTTGGAATAATGAAATCGTTCGGCCGTTTTGCCCGGCCGGTCGCGATTACCACCCAGTCGCCGGATACGAGATCTTGGCGGAGTTCGGAGACGTTTTTCATTTTCCGTACCTATGAGTAATCAAATTCCACCGGATGCGAAACACGTCGAGAAAGACTTGGCCGTAG
>CAYVMH010000052.1:0-4727 GCA_964452595.1 uncultured Candidatus Saccharibacteria bacterium | reverse complement strand
TTTCCCTACACGACGCTCTTCCGATCTAAGTTGTGTCGCTGCTCGAGGTGGGCACGGGCTTTCATCCGGAGCTCACCGGACGGGAAAATATTTTCCTCAATGGCGCAATCCTTGGCATGTCCCGGCGCGACATCGTAAAAAACTTCGACGCGATCGTCGCATTCGCGGGCGTCGAGACATTTATTGACACTCCCGTAAAACATTATTCGAGCGGCATGCATGTGCGCCTTGCATTCTCGGTTGCTGCGCATCTTGAGCCGGATATTCTTCTGGTAGATGAGGTACTCGCCGTCGGCGATGCTGAATTCCAAAAAAAATGCTTGGGCAAGATGGAGGAGGTTACCAAAAAAGACGGGCGCACTATTTTGTTCGTCAGCCACAATATGTCTGCGGTCGAACGACTCTGCAACCGATGCATACTGATCGAGAAAGGAGAGATCAGAGAAAACAGCACGGATGTCTCCGCAGCCATTAAGACATACCTCAAGACCAACGGGGACGAAACCCAGGGATACCTGTGGTCAAGTACGGAAAGGACATATGATAACGACTGGTATCGCCCCGGAGAGATGTACCTTGCGGACCAGGACGGAAACCTGCTGAATTCCTCGATCCGCAACGATATGCCGGCTTGGCTCGTTATCAAGGGCGAGATCAAAACGCCGGATCCCTCCATTACGATCGGTTATGCGCTCTACACCGAAGACGGCATCCTGCTCTATTGGACGTTCCAGACCGACCAGAATGAACCAAGCTGGCCCAGCCTAGGCAAGGGACCGTTCATGCTGAAAACGCAAATCCCGCCCCGGCTCCTCAATGAAGGCGCGTATCGGCTTGAGATCATCGGCGGCCTCAATGATCGCAGGTGGCTCTTTGCGCCGGGCGGCGACAACCCGACCATTCATTTCTCCATCAAAGGCGGATTGAGCAATTCTCCCTACTGGACCGTACGGCGAGCGGGCGTATTGGCGCCAGTTCTGCCGTGGCAGAAAGAGGAGGCTGATTGATTATCAAAATAAAAAACACGGTCATGAAAATTTTTGACTGGGCAACCAAAGTTTCTAAAGAAGACCCGATGCAGCAGTACGACTTCCGCCGATTTGAAGACCAATGCGGCGATTTCTACCTGATTGAGGCGCGCCTGAAGTTCGTTCTGTTGGAAGAGATCAAAGACAAGAAGATCGTCTATCTCCAAGTAGAGGAGCCAAACCGTTTCATGTGCCCGGACCCGGTATTTCGCGGCGACGAATATGATACGTACTTCTATAAAGTTTTGACCGTGTGCCCTTACACCGCTCAATGGTACAACAAGATTCAGGGAACCAATCGGCGGGAAGTCGTGTTCATTCCCGTCAATGAAAAAAAAATTCCCGCCAGACAGGAAAAGAAATACGATATCGCGTACGTGGGCAACATCAACTCGCGCGAGATTGAAAAAAACATCGATGTCATCCGCAAATTCAACTATCGGTTTGTCGCGCGCACCGGCAACCAGTACACGACCGACCATGAGACCACCTACAAAGAAAAAATGGACATCCTGGCACAATCCAAGATCGCACTCGTGCATGGAGTGTTGTGGTGCAAAGGCGAGCTGCTGCGGGCGGCATGGAGCACGCCCCATATCGAAGAACATGAGGCGTTTTCTCGCATCCCCAAAAAAACATGGTATAACTGGCTCTGGAGTTTTATCTCACAAAAAGAATATTTGGTGCCGCAGTTGAAAACCCGCATTGCCGAGTCGGCCGCGGCGCGTGCCCTGATCCTCTACCGCCGAGACCCGTGGAACATCATTGAACAGCACTTCACGCCCGGTGAGGAATTCGTCTATTACGAAGACGGGCATCTTGAAGAGAAGATAAAAGAGATCCTCACAAACTGGGAGCAGTATGAACCCATTGTCGAGCATGCATACCAGCGCGTCATGCGCGAGTACACCACGCAGGTCTTTTTTGAAAAATATCTTAAGAACCTGGCATAAGCTGCGCCATATGATCCCTCTGCAGAAAACAACATTTTTGAACGAGCATGAGACCAAACAGGCTCTGGCAGATTTCATCGTGCACGCGGACCGCCTTTCCATGGGCGCGAAGTGCCATGAATTCGAGAGACAATTCGCAAAGAAACAGGGCCGCGGGGAAGCGGTGCTGTTCAACAGCGGCTCAAGCGCGAACCTTGCCATTCTGCAGGCGTTGAAAAATCTCGGCCGCTTCCGCGACGGCGATCGCATCGGTTTTTCCGCGCTTACCTGGTCAACCAATACCATGCCGATCATCCAGCTTGGCATGATGCCGGTGCCGCTCGACTGCGAGGCCGAGACCCTCAATACCATGTCGTCGCACATTGAGGAGCGTATGCGTCAAAAACCCCTGCAGGGCGTTTTTCTCACCAACGCGCTTGGATTCACCGGCGATCTCGATGCGATCCGAAATCTCTGCACAAAAGAGAATATCATTCTTATCGAAGACAATTGCGAATCACTCGGGTCCGAATTGCCAGGGGGCAAAACTGGAAATTTTGGCGTTGCCGCAAGTTTTTCTTTTTTTGTGGCGCATCATATGTCAACCATTGAGGGGGGCATGGCATGCACCGATGACGAAGAGCTTGCTGAAATGCTGCGCATCGTGCGCGCAAACGGCTGGGACCGCAACCTCAAAGCGCACCAGCAAGTCAGGCTGCGCAAACAGCATGGCATCTCTTCTGAGTTCGAAGCCAAATACGCGTTCTACGACCTTGGTTACAATCTCCGGCCCACGGAAATCACCGGATTCCTCGGTCTCTTCCAAATGCAATTTCTCGATAAAAATATCGGCATGCGGCAGCAAAATCATAATCGCCTTGAAAAAATTCTCGGCAAAAATGACAATCTGATTCCGGTCAGGCACGACCATATCTCATTCCTGTCCCCCTTTGCCTTTCCGGTCGTTGCAAAAACGCCGGAGCTGCGACAAAAATATATGGACCAATTCTCCGGCGCCGGCATCGAGATCCGGCCTATGATCGCAGGAAACATTCAGCGCCAGCCGTTTTATAAAAAGTACGTCAAAGAGATGCACGACTTGCCCGGCGCGGAATTTCTCCATGACTGCAGTTTTTACTGCGGCAACTACCCGGAACTCACCGAAAGCGATCTTGAAACCATTACAAGCTGTCTGCACCAATATTGATATGATTATTGTGCGCGTGATCGGAGGCCTTGGAAACCAGCTTTTTCAATACGCATTTGCGCGCTTGGTGTCGCGGCGTCTCAAAACGGACTTCCGACTGGATATCACGGCATTTGACACATATTACAAATTGCATAAATACTCGCTCGGGCAGTTTCGATCCATGTGCGCCGCGCCGATTATGTTACCGACTCCCGCGCCAATCACACGTTTGGCGCGTGTTCCATGGAGTATTACCAAAAAGCCATAGCACACATCACGCGCCGCGAACCCTCGCCCCGCTTTTTTGTATTTTCGGACGATCACAACTGGGCCGCTGAACATTTTAAATCGCTGCCATATCCTGTCACGTGCGTGCGAAATACCGCCGAAAAAAATTATGAAGACCTGATGCTTATGTCTTCCTGCAACCACAATATCGTTGCCAACAGCACATTCATTCAGCTGGTGGGGCGCCTGGCTCAACGCGCATCCAAATAAAATTGTCATCGCCCCACAACAATGGTTCAACACGAAAAAATCCACCACAGACACCAAAGACATCATTCCGGAGAGTTGGGTAAAACTCTGAAATAAAATACCCCAAAACATTCCGGAGAACCTCTGGGGCTGATCCTATTTAACTTGACAGACGCGCCGCCTCTTCCTGCATGGCAGCAATCAAAGTACCTCGTTGTTGATCGCGTTTCCGATCTATGACAGCATCCAGTTCTTCCCTTTTAGTCTGCTCTGGAGGGTGGACGTATTTGACAGGACAAAACCCAACTTTCATCCCATAGTGTATCGCCTGTAAAACAGGAATGAAAATAACTTCCCAATTATCTTTTTCTGGCGTTTTGCCAATATAGGAGGAAAAAAGTTCAGCAGCCGTCCGGCTCAACACCCGGGGACCGAACATCAGATCCAAATCATAGCGACCCGTAATATTGGCTAATGTCCAATTTGCCGAATACTCCGAATACTGCTGGTAGGCGGGGTAACTGTCCAAGCTCTCGCGGCGTGGCACCACAAGATCGTACCCACCATTTACCATAGCGATCACAGGTTCCAGCAAAGACACAAGTGGATATTTTTCCGGCTCGATCCAGATAATAACTTTTGCCGGAGTGGAAAGCCCATACTGAAGCGTCTCTCTTCGCGATGCTCCCATTCCTGGCTTATCTTGAAGTATAGGTATTGCGCCATAATCGCGCAACATCTCGGCAACATCAGGAGTAATCTTACTTGGCGCGGCATACACACACGCGATCGGGATGCCGACGGTCTCGGCTTCCTCGCAGGTCTTGATAAACTGCAAAAAACGCGGGTCGGTCAGTGATGGCACGAACGCGGTGGTGGTAATAATTGCTGTCAAAGTACACCTCCTTTTTTCTCTTCAGAAAGTGCTGCCTAATTCGTAGCATTGTTCATCCGAAAAGTCAAGTATCTGTATCTGTATCCATAACTGACATTTCTGCGTTATAATAAATGATCAAATTCTTATGCTATGTGCGGCATTATTGCGATCCATGGAAAAAACATAAAAGAATATGAGCGCTCGCGCATTGACGCGATGCTCGG
>CAYVMH010000051.1:0-4739 GCA_964452595.1 uncultured Candidatus Saccharibacteria bacterium | reverse complement strand
ATAAAAAACCAGCCGCCGCCGAAACCCTGATCCGCGAGTATCAGGACATTTTTGGAAAAGAAAATTTTTATCTTGAGGTCCAACCACACCAGACCGCGGATCAGCCAATCGTCAATGCCGGCCTCGTCGCCCTCGCCCCCAAAGTCGGCGCAAAGCTTGTTGCAACCAACGATGTTCATTATATCCGAGCGGACGATGCCGAAGCTCAGGACATTTTGGTATCGGTACAAACCGGCAATCGGGTTCAGGACGAAGATCGGCTTACCATGAAAGGCGCCAATCTTTCCATGCGCTCCGCGGACGAGATGGCCTCACTCTTTCCCGACACGCCGGATGCGATCGCAAACACCCAGGAGATCGCAGATCGCGCGCACACTGATATAGAACTTGGGAACATGCACCTGCCGCATTTTGATGTGCCACGGCCACATGATCCAGATTCGTATCTCAAAGAGCTTTGCGAAAAAGGCATTGGGCGCCGTTATAAAATTACGGGAGACCAGGCAGTGCGAGAACGTCTGGAATACGAACTCGGGGTTATTGCACAAACGGGATTCGCATCATACTTTTTGATCGTGCAGGATTTCGTGAACTGGGCGAAAGAAAACCATATTGTCGTGGGACCTGGTCGTGGATCTGCAGCCGGATCACTGGTCTCATACCTGCTGAACGTGACGGACCTTGATCCGCTTAGATATAATCTGCTCTTTGAGCGCTTCCTCAATCCGGAGCGTATTTCGATGCCTGATATCGATCTTGACTTCGCGGATACGCGGCGCGACGAGGTGCTCGAATACGTGGCGCAAAAATACGGGCGCGACCATGTGGCGCAGATCATCACGTTTGGCACCATGGCCGCGCGCGCAGCCATCCGCGATACGGGGCGTGCCCTTGGCATGACGTACGGTTTTTGCGACCAGTTGGCAAAGCTCATTCCATTTAATCCTACGCAGGGCATGAAAGTCGGGTGGCTCAAAAAATCGCTCGAGACCGTGAGTGAACTAAAAGATCTCTATGGCCGCGACCCCGAAGTAAGGCGGCTGATTGACGCCGCAATCAAACTGGAAGGCGTTGCGCGCCACGCATCCACTCATGCCTGCGGGGTGGTGATCTCTCCCAAACCTCTCCAAGAATACGTGCCCCTGCAGCTTGCCACTAAACACGGCGAGAAAAGAAATGGGGATACGGAAAATCAGGTGGTGGTAACCCAATATGAGATGCATGCGATCGAAGACCTCGGGCTTCTCAAGATGGATTTCTTGGGGCTTCGCAATCTCAGCATCATCGAGCATACGCTGCGCCTGATCGAACAGACTCGCGGCATGCGGATCGCCATTGAAGAAATCCCGCTTGATGACCCGGAAGTGTTTAGACTGTTCCAAGCCGGAGAGACAACCGGACTGTTCCAATTTGAGTCGGGCGGAATGCGCCGTTACTTAAAAGAGCTCAGACCCACCGAGCTTGAAGATTTGATCGCTATGGTGGCGCTCTACCGCCCAGGGCCCATGGAGTTGATCCCCTCCTACATCAAGCGGAAACAAAAGCTTGAGCGTGTCGAATATTTGCATCCAAAACTCGTCCCGATTCTCGGCAACACCTACGGCATCGGCGTATACCAGGAGCAGATGATGCAGATTGCGCGGGACCTCGCCGGCTACACGCTCCCGGAAGCGGATACCCTGCGCAAAGCCATCGGTAAAAAGATCACGTCGCTCCTGCAGGAACAGGGCGAGAAATTGGTCGCGGGCATGATAAAAAATGGCATTGACGAGCGCACCGCCAAAGCGATCTGGGAGCTCTTTCCGCCCTTCGCGCGCTACGGCTTCAACCGATCGCACGCGGCGTGTTATGCCCTCATCGCCTATCAAACCGGCTGGCTCAAAGCGCATTACCCGACAGAATTTATGACCGCAACGCTTGCCGCAGAGAGCATGGATGTCGACAAAATCGCGTTCTTCGTAGAGGAGGCGCGCGCCATGGGGATTGACGTGCTGGGCCCAGACGTCAATGAAAGTTTCGCAAGCTTTGCCGTGGTCGCGGACAAAAAGATCCGCTTCGGCCTCGGGGCGGTCAAGAATGTCGGATCAAACATCGTTGACGCGATCATCGCGGAGCGCCAATCGCGAGGCCGGTTCCTCTCACTCACTGATTTCGCAGAGCGCGTACGGCACAAAGATCTTAATAAGAAGTCTCTGGAGTCGCTCATCAAGTGCGGGGCGCTCGACGAGCTTGGCGAGCGCAACCAACTGCTTGCCAATCTCGAAACCATCCTTGAGTTCAACCGCGAGACGCAAAAAGCGCAAAATAGCGGACAGGTGAGTTTGTTCAGCATGGTGCCCGAAGTGCAGGTGGCATCTCTCCGATTGAAACCTGCGGATCCGGCGGAAAAACGCGGCCTGCTCCAGTGGGAACGCGAACTTCTCGGCCTCTATGTCTCCGAACATCCGTTTCAGGATTACACCGAGAAATTCAAATCAAAAAACATCATAGCGCTCAGGGATCTCACGGCTCATATGCGCAACCAAAAAGTCGCGGTTGGAGGACTCGTCAGCGGCATCCAAAAAATCATCACCAAATCCGGAGAGCCCATGCTCTTCGTCAAACTCGAAGACTTGACGAGCAAGACCGAGGTTTTGGTATTTCCCAAAACGCTCGCAAAAAACCCGGACGTCTGGAAGGAAGAAAAGATACTGCTCGTCCGCGGCCGCGTATCGGACAAAGACAGTATCCCCAAAATCCTCTGTGAGGAAGCGGTGGAAATGGAAATGGCGTAGCTTGCTTCCTCTATAATACTTTATTACAATATGTTTACCGATCCGATATAATATTGTAACAAAATTTTAACACCCTCTATGCAGTATGGCGCCATTACAAAAGCTATTCTGAAACATCTTGCTGAGTCAGGCAATAGTATGATCAACGCATTCTTTACTCCGCGGCGTCCGGGGATAAAATTTACCCGGACGGTCTTGGCTGCCTACGATATGCGCTACTCCTCGCGTCCGGCAGCCAAACATTCCCTTTCCAGCACATTGTATCGTTTGAGAAAAGAGGGACTGGTCGCAAGCAGCGGACCGAAAAAAAAGATGGTGTGGGCGATTACGAAAGAGGGGCGAAGGTTCTTAAAACAAACCGCGCTCCGTTCAGCGAGAAGCGTCTATACGCTTGCCGCCGAAGACGGCATGACTCGTTTAGTCACATTTGATATTCCGGAGCAACAACAAAAGAAGCGCCGCTGGCTTCATGCGGAATTACTCGCGTGTGGTTTTCGTCCTCTTCACAAGAGCGTATTTATCGGGAAACGGCCCCTGCCAGGCGATTTTATCAAAAATCTCCATGAGTTACGCTTGGGCACATACGTGCATATCGTCGGTATTGAAAAATCAGGCACCCTCGCCAAGAAGTAGACTGGATAATTTTATTACAATATTATGTCGGATCAGATAGAATGTTGTAATAAATATTTTTTCGCCGCATGCTGTGCGGTTGCGCGTGAATAACCGAGCTCCATGCATAAGGCCGCATACAGGGATGGTAGTATAACATAGAGGTGGTTATTTGATTGCCTCCTCAGCTCCCCCTCCCTTTTTATTATTACTTATGATAGGGTTAGAATATGGAAAACATTGAATCTATCCGTCACTCGTTGGCACACCTGCTCGCGATGGCGGTGCTGAAAAAATTTCCCAAGGCAAAGCTCGGGATTGGGCCGGTGATTGAACATGGGTTTTATTATGATTTCAAGCTGCCCGCCCGTACGACACGGGCGGGCAGGCCCAAGCCGATCAGCGAAGACGATCTCGCGGAACTGGAGCGGATTATGCGAGAGTTGATTGCGACAAAACTAAACTTGAAGGGAGAGAAAATAACACCACAAAAAGCGCGGAGCATTTTTAAAGACCAGCCGTTTAAGCTTGATCTCGTCAGGGAATTTGCGGCGGAAAAAAAGGAACTCACGGTATACCGCACAGGCGATACATTCGTTGATTTATGCAAGGGCGGGCACGTGAAAAACACTTCGGAGATTGATCCGGACGCGTTCAAGCTCGACCGGATCGCGGGGGCTTACTGGCGCGGGGACGAAAAACAACCGATGCTTACGAGAATCTATGGGCTTGCGTTTTCCACCGAAGAAGACTTGGAAAAACATCTCGTACTTCTTGAGGAAGCAAAAAAGCGCGACCATCGCGTGCTGGGCAAAGAACTAGGACTGTTCGCCTTCTCGGATGCCGTAGGAAAAGGACTGCCTCTGTGGACCGAAAAGGGCGCGGCTATTCGCCGGGTACTTGAACGATTTATCGTTGACGAAGAAATTCGGCGCGGCTACAAGCATGTGATAACTCCTGATATTGCCAACTTGGGCCTCTATAAAAAATCGGGACACTATCCTTACTATAAAGATTCCATGTACGCGCCCATTGTCATCGACGACGAAGAATATATGCTTCGTCCGATGACCTGTCCCCATCACTTTGAACTTTTTTTGAGCCAGCCGAGAAGTTACCGGGATTTGCCGATGCGGATTGCAGAAGTTGCGAAGCTTTACCGATATGAGCAGTCGGGAGAATTGACCGGGCTTATCCGCCTGCGCACCTTTTCTTTAGCTGATGCTCATATCGTGTGCGCTGATCAAGATCAGGCAAAACGAGAAGTGGCTGAAGCGCTTGATTTGATAGAATATATAGCCAATATTTTTGGTTTGAAGATGGGTAGTAATTACTGGTACCGTCTCTCGCTCG
>CAYVMH010000050.1:0-4758 GCA_964452595.1 uncultured Candidatus Saccharibacteria bacterium | reverse complement strand
ATTGGTTCGGACGAGCGCGAAACCTCGGTTCGATCTATGATCAGCCGCGTGGTGGGGGTGATCCGGGGCTGGGGCCTTCGTTTTGGTCATTTTACCGGCGAGGAGGAGGCAAACGTCTTTGCCGATGAGCTCACCTACATCCTGTTGCATCAGAAAGCCGCATTTAACTCGCCGGTCTGGTTTAATGTCGGGGTTGAGGAAAAACCGCAATGTTCCGCCTGTTTCTTGCTTGCCGTGGAGGATAATATGCAGTCTATCATGGACTGGATTCGCACCGAGGCCATGATCTTCAAGGGCGGATCCGGATCCGGTGTTAATCTCTCACCTCTTCGCGGCTCTGGCGAGACGCTCTCTGCCGGAGGACGCTCCTCAGGCCCGGTGTCTTTCATGCGCGGGGCTGATTCGGTCGCGGGCATGATCGCATCCGGGGGCTCCACGCGCCGCGCCGCAAAAATGGTGGTCATGAGTATTGACCATCCGGACATTATAAAATTTATTCGGTGCAAGGCGGATGAAGAAAAAAAAGTACACGCGCTGATTGAGGCCGGGTACAACATGTATGATCTCAACGATCCCGCCTGGAACTCGATTCAGTATCAAAACGCCAATAACTCGGTGCGCGTGACCGACGAATTTATGCACGCGGTTGAAGACGATGAAACATACGCCACTCATTATATCCAAAGCGGAAAAACGGCGCATGAGTACCGGGCGCGCGATCTCATGTATGAGATCGCGAAAGCCGCGTGGGAGTCCGGAGACCCCGGTATCCAGTACGACACCACGATCAATCGCTGGCACACCAATCCCATGACCGGCAGGATCACCACGTCGAATCCCTGCTCCGAATACTTGAGTATAGACAACTCGGCGTGCAATCTTTCCTCCATTAATCTGCTTACGTATCTGAAGACCGACGGGTCTTTCAATGTGCGCGATTTCATCCACACCGTGGACGTGATGATTCTGGCGCAGGAGATCATCGTGGACGGCTCAAGCTATCCGACCGAAAAGATTGCGGCAAACGCGCACGCATTTCGCCAACTCGGTCTCGGGTATGCAAACCTTGGGGCGTTGCTTATGGCGTGGGGATTTCCCTATGATTCTGATGCCGGGCGCCATACTGCAGCAGCGATTACCGCGCTCATGACCGGAGAGGCATATCGCTATTCTGCGGAGCTTGCCAAGCGCATGGGGCCGTATGACGGGTATGCGCTCAACAAAGAGCCACACCTGAACGTGATCGCCATGCACCGGGACGCTTTGAGTCGCGTGCGATCAGGACTGGTGGCCGATCGCGCGATTTACCATGCGGCCGAGAAAGCATGGAACGAAGCTATGACGCTCGGCAGGCGGCATGGCGTACGCAACGCCCAGGTCACGCTGATCGCTCCCACCGGCACCATTTCGCTCATGATGGACTGCGCGACTACCGGGATTGAGCCGGAATTTGCGCTCGTGAAGGTAAAAAAGCTCGTTGGCGGCGGCACCATGAGATTCGTGAACACCACGGTTCCGCAGGCGCTGGGAAAACTCGGGTATCATGGAGAAGAGCGCAACGCGATCCTTGCGCACATCGAACAGTGCGGGACTATTGAGGGCGCTCCGTATGTAAAAGACGAACATCTCGCGGTCTTTGATTGCGCGGTACGGCCCGCAGCCGGGAGCCGGGTCATCTCCTGGCAGGGGCATGTGAAAATGGTTGCCGCGGCCCAACCGTTTCTCTCGGGCGCGATTTCCAAGACCTTTAATATGTCGAGTGAGACCACGATCGAGGAGATCATGCAGGCATACATTATGGGATGGAAGCTTGGCTTAAAGGCGTTTGCCGTGTATCGCGACGGATCAAAAGCGGCGCAGCCGCTGAACACATTTGGTGATCGGAAAAAAGACGAGCAAAAACAGCAGCAGCCCGTACGCCGCACACTTGCAGCTACACGCGCATCAGAGACCCACAAATTCTCCATTGCCGGGCACGAGGGGTTTCTCACCTACAGCGCATACGAGGACGGTGCGCTCGCCGAGATATTCATTCGCATGTCAAAGCAGGGCTCGACGCTCGCCGGGCTCTTAGATGCATTCGCGATTTCCGTGTCCGTAGCGCTGCAGTATGGCGTACCTTTGAAGAGCATGGTGCGCCGCTTCTCGTACGGCAGATTCGAGCCGTCCGGCTATACCGAGAATCCCGCCATTCAGGTCGCAACCTCCATCACCGACTATATCTTCCGGTACTTGGCGCTCCGGTTCCTTTCCGATTCCGATCTTGAAGAGTTGGGCGTACATGCGCCTGCCAAAGAGCTCGCCTCTGCCGACGCGCACGCTATTGAAGTAGTCGAGATCAAGGAGACGAGCAAGACCACGGAAACGGTCGCCGAGATCAAGCGGGTAGTATACGCCGACAGCGTATGCCGCTCCTGCGGAGGCATGCTGATCCAGACCGGCATCTGCAAAACCTGCATCCAGTGCGGGACGTCAAACGGAGGGTGCTAAAGTAAGGGTTTTGCCAACAGGTTTTTTGTGCTATAGTGAATTATTACTATGGTTAGACATACTACTAAAAAAATTGAGAATATAGAAACGGCATATGGCTCCTTTGGGTGCGTCTTTGAGCCGGAAAGAGATATGGGTGGCTATACCGCGGAGGCCCGCGGCGTGCAAGGCGCAATCTCTTGGGGCAAGACTCTTGCTGAAGCGCGCCGGATGATTAGGGAAGCCATAGAAGGCGCGATTGAGGCTGGCGTTGTAGCCCATGCGGAGAAGCAAGGGATATTTCAGATAAAAAGCAGCAGGCGTGCTTTGCCGGCTGTATGAGTATCTTACCAATCTTGACGGCGCGCGTGGTTATGCAAAAACTGGTGCGTGCCGGGTTTCGCTATATCTACACCAAAGGTAGCCATTTTTTTCTGCACTCATGTCTATAAAGATCTTGATGCATTTCCCATTGCAGCCACCTCTGTGCCATTGCTTGTATAGGGTCGTTCATCGGTTTAGTCATGGAAATATCCCCCTGTGCTTTATACACCAGAAAGACCTATTTTATTGAACGCTTATGACGTGGAAAAAGTCATATCCTCTGTAAATTATCATTTGCATGGGAAATAGCTTTGTGATACCATAATTTTATGGTCATGAAGAAGGAGGTAAAAGTGTTGCAATACACGGCGGTTTTTGAGCCCGATAAAGAAGTCGGGGGATATACGGCTACCATTCCGGCGCTTCCCGGATGTATTTCCGAGGGCGACACGTTTGAAGAGGCGTTGGAGAATATCCGAGAAGCCGCAGAATTATATTTGGAAGTGATGCGGGAACGCCAGCAGGAGATTTGGAAAGAAGAATCGGGAGTAGTGATCGCGCCGGTTCAGGTGCATGCCGTTGTGTAGTTTCATATGAGCACACTACCCGCGCTCACAGCAAAGCAAGTAGTTCGCGCGCTGGAGAAGGCGGGTTTTTCTTTTGTCCGTCAAAAAGGAAGCCATCGCATCTATGTAAGTGATGCAACCAGTGTCACGGTTCCGTATCATACCGGCGATTTGCGTAGAGGAACGATCTATAAGATTATCAAACAGGCCGGATTTATTCCGGAAGAGTTTGTAAAATTACTTTAGGATGATTCCATATGCTCTATATTTTTACCGGAAACGGGAAAGGGAAAACCACCGCGGCCTTGGGGCAGGCAATGCGGGCCGTCGGGGAGGGGAAAAAAGTCTTGATGGTGCAATTTATCAAGGGGCCGTGGAAATCCGGCGAGGATTTTTTGGCCGAGGGGCTCGCGCCGAACTTCAAGCTTGTCAAAATGGGCAAGGGATTTGTTGGGATTCTGGGAGACACGCTCCCGCGCGAGGAGCATGAAAAGGCGGCTGACGATGCGCTCGAGTATGCGCACCAAGAGGCTGGCACCGGCAACTGGAATTTGCTGATTCTTGACGAGATCAACAATGCTCTGCAACTCGGACTTTTAATGAAAGAAGACGTGCTCGAATTTATTGAGGAGACCAAAGACAAGATTGAACATCTGATTCTGACGGGCCGCGACGCGCTGCCGGAACTCATTGAGCGCGCGGACTTGGTAACCGAGATGCGAGATATAAAACATCCCTACACCAAAGGCATCAAAGGAAAGCGGGGGTTGGAGTATTGATTTTTTTATCACGTCTCGTGTTATGGGCTTTGTGTGAGCTCTGCCTTGATGGGTAGAGATATGGGCGCCATACCGTCTCGGAGTCGGCGGGCAAAATTGAGGATCGTAAATCCCCTTACCTTGCCTGTTTTAGAATCAAGGCGGAGAACCGTGTCGTTCTTTGCCTCTTCGGACTCATCTTTTGGAGATGGCTTGCCTTGGGAAAAGTAGAGCACGTCCGCTTCTTGATCGTAGTAATAGTAGAGTTGCATGATTAGATGTGTTTAATCTTATGAGTAAAATAAGCGGTGAGAATAAAATTGCGATGATTGGTTTTCACAACTATCGCCAGGTATTTTTTAGCAGAGTGCAAAAAATGATAACAGATGAGTACTTTTGGATCAAAGATCGAATGACGGATACTGTTTGGCTCCATGATGGCCTCTTGAAAAAGTCCGCGGTATGCCTTGATCTCTGGATGAAATTGTATAATATGCCGTTCCCGTTCATCAGTAAGTTCAACTTCACCGAATGGCGCTTGAAATCGCTCCATGACAAAATGATAACGCACCTGTACGCTTCTCGTCAAGGTCTATTTTGAAACATGGGCATCAAAGGAAAGCGGGGATTGGAGTATTGAC
>CAYVMH010000049.1:0-4901 GCA_964452595.1 uncultured Candidatus Saccharibacteria bacterium | reverse complement strand
AAGGCACGATGCGGAATTTCTTGTTATGCTCCTCGTCCAGGATGACTTTTTGCAGGATGGAGTCGTCTACATCTTTGATATCAAGAGGGAGTTCGCTTGCACGAAGCATTGGCAAAGATGTTTCCACCGATGCATCATCCGGAGCGCTCTCGATCCAATACCCGTCTTGCTTTGCTTTTTCCAAATCCTCGAATCCCGGGTATGCCGTAGTCAGAGAGGCGTTGTACGGAAACGGCGCCAGAGCCGGCGGGAAAAACTCTCCATACTCTCCCCGCCCGAGCATATGCGTCTTGAGCAGATCGACAACCCGCCAATACTCTTCTGGCGAATACTGTTTGTTGAAGACGCAAAATGATTTGTTGCGCAATCCCACGCATCCGAAGCAATCGTGACAACTGAAGCACGAATCGCAATACTCCAGATCGCGCGAGTTGTTCGTCGTATGGGAAAATTTGATGCCGTAATTGTTTTCCGCAGAGATCGCAAGAAATTCATAGCACAACTCCATATTTGTTCCCCCCAGAACGTCATAGGAGTCGCGGGCGCCCAAAAACCCGAGAGAGTAGCAGACGCCCTCCGACTCGTACGCGAAAAGTACAAAATAACAGTCCTTGACGTTGACCATCCAACTCCCGACCGAGTTTACCCACTTTTCTCCGTAAATGTTTTTCTTGATCGCATTCCGCCTCAACTCCTGAAAATCGCGGAGATACTTTTGGAGTTCTTCATAATTCCCCAGATTGATTTCGCGTATCTTTTTCTCGTATTCCTCTTTGGAAAGCTGTTGGTTAGAGAAGCAATATTTCTTGTTGCGCAGGTTCGAACACATAAAGCAATACTCGCAACTCTTGCAGTCAAAGAGAAAGTAGCTCTCGATGCTGTTTTCGGTCCAGTAGCAGAAAAAACATTTGAATATCTTTGTCCCGTGGGAGCCGTAGCATGAATCGGCCGAGAGGCATGCCCAGCAATCCATGCAATTCTTATTGTTCGTGCAGCACTCAAAGTAATACAGGTCTTCTCCATAGACCGAGTCAAACGTCACATAGCAATTTTTCAGATGCATGGAGCTGTTGGTATATTCGGAGTTTACGTTTGAGGAGTCGTTGTTGAGGTTTGGTCGCGGAACTTCGCGCTGTAACTCGCGAAACTGATCGAAAAACGGCTGCTCCGCATCCGGTACCTTTCCGTATGAGAGCGGCTCCCATTGATCCGAAAACCATATTTCGTGCTCGCAGATTTTAAAAGGGGTGTTGGCTGGATACACCGATATGACCTCTTTCCCGGTATGCGCCGATCTCACTTTGAAAAATTGATACCCGGGAGCAAAGGCAAGTTTTCTCCTCCACCGCTCAAGAGGCGAGAGCGTAGGCAGCGGCACGCTGATTTTTCGATAGAATTTAACATCCTCGGGCCGGACATAAAACTTCTCTCCGGAAAACCGGCACGTCCGCCACTGCCCGCCTTTTTTGTCCAATTCTAAACCGGCAAAGTATTGTTGGATCGCCTGATCGAATTTGGGCGTGTTGGAATTCATACCTCAAAAATGTTGCTATCCGCGCAGAAACCGCAGAAGATCGTCTCGCGAAAAACCCGCTTCGCGGATGATGGCGAGGATTGTTCCTACAGGTATGTCCCTTGGGTGACGCGGAACTACGGCACGACTATGCGATTCGGGATGCCGGAATACAAAATGGCTCCCAGTGACATGATCTAACTGGAAGCCATGAAAGCGGAGAAATGCGACAAGATGGCGGCTGCGGAGGGAAGGTAGTTTAGGCATATGACACGTCCAGAGACGCAACGAAACTTTCCGCATCGTGCGGGACCGGTTCACGATGTTTTTTCAAACTTGCGATGTATGCGCTGATCGCATCCGCGGCCATCCGCTTTGCCTCTGCGATCGTTTTGCCATATGTCACACACCCGGGAAGCGAGGGCACGATAACCGTATACCCGCCTTCCGGTTCCGGACGAAAAAGAATGTGATAATGGATATTTTTCATGATCGTATCTTAGCACGGAACAGTACGCTACACAACATCACTCGGTACTGTATTTTTCCGCATAACAATAAATTCCGGAAATATCGTCTTTTTTTCTGTATAAAACGCGCTCATTGCGAAACAGACTCCGGCGAATAAGTCTGCACTCCGGACAAAACGTCGGCGGAGGCACCTTGATCTTCTCATAAAACGCAAAATCCTCCGGCTCTATGGCGAAGTCGGTCTTGCAATTTTGGCATCGGCGAGTTTCTGAGTTCATAGCTCAACCTTACTCAAATTTTCTGTGTTTGTCTAACATACATTCACTACTAAAACGACAGATGATCGTCTTTTGTTTTAGTAGCGCATATTGTTATCAAAAAAATCATTGGAGCAGTTTCTTCATTATCTCCTGGACAAGGCCGGGGTTGGCTTTGCCGCGGGTATCTTTCATGACCAGGCCGACGAGAAATTGGAGGACGGCGGTTTTGCCGGCGCGGTAGTCGGCGGCGACTTTTGGGTTTTCGGCGATCGTGTGCGCTGCGATGTTTTCAAGATCGCCCGCATCGGACATCTGCCACAGGCCTTTCTCATTGATAAAGTCCGATGGGTCTACGCCGGTACGAAACGACTCTTCAAAGACCTCTTTGGCGTTCGTGTTTGAGATCTTGTTTTCGGAAAGCAGAACAACAACCTCGGCAAAGTTTTCCGGAGTAAGCAGAACCTCTTCTACCGGAACCATTGTTTCTTTTAATAGACGGGCAAAATCGCCGACCATAAACGCGGCAATAGTTTTAGCCAGGGTTTTGTTCGGCCTGCCCGGCCAGGGCTGTTCGCGCGTTTCTTTATCGTGCTGCATTGCCTCGCTTATCACGGCTTCAAAGTAGTCAGCAAGCGTTTTCTCGCGCACGATGATGTGGGCCTGATTCTGTTCAATGCCATATTGTGTGACAAACCGTTCCTTCTTTGCCGCAGGCAATTCGGGCAATTGGATGCGAATTTCCTCCACATAGGCGGGGGACAAGCGCAAAGGCGGCAGATCGGGCTCCGGAAAGTAGCGATAGTCGTGCGCCTCCTCTTTGGAGCGTTGGGAAACCGAAACGCCTTTGTGCTCATTCCACCCCCGGGTTTCCTGTATTACTTTTTCGCCCCGTTCCAAAATTGCGGTCTGACGTTTGGTTTCGTACTCAACCGCATTTGCAGCGTATTTAAAAGAATTAATATTCTTGATCTCTACTTTTGTCCCAAATGGCGTTTGTCGTTCGTCGTTTGCCTTCGGACGTAATGAAATATTCACCTCAACGCGCATCTGCCCCTTTTCCATGTTGGCGTCGGACGCACCAATATAGCGCACGATCTGTTGCAACGCTTCCCCAAACTGTCGCACCTCCTCGCCGGTGCGAAAATCCGGCTCGGTTACGAGCTCCATCAACGGCACGCCCGCGCGGTTGAAGTCAACGAGCGACGCGTTGGTCTCTGTATCGTGCATCAACCGCCCCGTATCTTCTTCCAAGTGAATCCGCGTGATCCGTATTTTTTTCCTTGCATTTTTTTCTGTATCTCCAGCTTCCGACTTCCAGCTTCCGCCTATTTCCAGATATCCCCCGCTCACAATCGGATACTTATACTGCGATATCTGGTATCCTTTCGGTAAATCCGGATAAAAATAATTTTTCCGGTCAAATTGCGAAAACTCGCCAATGGTGCCATTGAGCGCAAGACCAACCGCAATCACCTTTTTCACCGCCTCTTCATTGACATACGGCAGCGTGCCCGGATGCCCCATGCAGATGGGACATATATTGGTATTGGGATGCTGCTCGTCCGGATCATTTCGCGAGTAGCAAAACATTTTGGTCCTGGTATTGAGCTCGATGTGTATTTCCAAGCCAATCACCGCTTCGTAGTTCATACCTGCCATGGTAGCAAAAAAGCAGCGGCTGGGAAAGGTTGCATCATTCCCGGTTCCGTGGCACAATCGGACCATAGTACTTTTCACAAAAATATGAGGAGATCGGCATGAGAACCTTCTTTGCAAGCTTGATTTTTTTGCTCACCTCGGGATTGATGATGTTCTTTTTCCCACTCCGCACATATGGCACGGACTTTGCCGGTTTCAGAACAACCAACAGAACAATCAATGCTCACTATACCGCAAAACAACGGTGTACAAAGAAACACTCTAAACCACCAAAGGTTCGCAACCATAAGAAAAGCCATAAACTCCATCAGCCGCCGCCGCCCAGTTTGAAGCAGCAGTTGCCAAAGAATAAGCCGAGGTTTTTCCCAGCCTTTCCGCCTCGTTATCCGATCAGGCATGTGTAATGCTGTAGACGGACATACCGCCCCTGCAGGATTTTTTACGACTTGCTTGCCAAAGTTCCCCGACTGTGCAATAGTACGTTATAAGAGCGCTTTTTTATACCAACAGAGAAGGAGCGCCTATGCGTACCTCTAAAAATTTTGTGGTCTTGGCGATTGTGTCTATACGAGCTGGAAGGAGGAAGAGGCACAGTACCACGCTCTATTGGTTGATGGAGAATTGAAGATCGGAAACCAACTGAACATCATCATTGACAACAGGCCTTGCCCGGGACTATGGATTGAAACTCTTATCAGTGTTGCTCCAGCAGGACCCGTTATCCGATGGTCAACGCTTCGACTTGAAAATCCGACTATCGTGCCTCCCCAGCCAAAAGACCCAAAATTCCACCAGCACCTTCATTTTCACCAAAACGAAGGGGCGCGTAGCGCAATTCTTACGTATCCCTCCCCCCCCCCTCGGCTCTGCCGGAGGGGGATTATATTCATTGCATGTTCTGGTATTTTTGGTACGATAGAAACATTGCTCCCATCGTCTAGAGGCCCAGGACCCGGGCTTTTCAAGCCCGTTACATGGGTTCGAATCCCATTGGGAGC
>CAYVMH010000048.1:0-5119 GCA_964452595.1 uncultured Candidatus Saccharibacteria bacterium | reverse complement strand
CAATGTCGGCGACTGCGCCGGCATGGCTGCGGATCTTTTTGAGACCTACGCGGTGACCGCGATCGCCGCAATGCTGCTGGGCTCGCTCATCTTCCCTGATCGCGAAATCTTCATTCTGCTTCCGCTCATGATCGGCGGCGTTGCCATTGTTGCATCGGTCATCGGCATGTTTTTTGTGCGTATCGGCGCAAGGGGTTCAATTATGGGAGGTCTCTATCGCGGGCTTATCGCGTCCTCCGCGGTCATGATCGCGCTGTTATGGCCCGCGCTCTCTATATTTTTGCAGGATCGGGAGCTGACCGGCAAGTACTTTCTTGTCTCACTGGTGGGTCTTGTCGTCACATTCCTCATGGTGGTGGCGACCGAGTACTATACCTCCAAAAAGTTCCGGCCCGTGCGCTCCATCGCGCGCGCGTCAGTCACCGGGCACGGCACCAACATGATCATCGGGCTCGCGTTTTCGCTTGAAGCAACCGCGTTTCCTATCATCGTGATCTCGGCAGGCATGCTTGCCGCGTCGCTCATTGCCGGACTCTATGGGGTCGCAATCGCAGCCATGGCCATGCTTTCGATGGCTGGAATTATCGTTGCCATTGACGCATTCGGGCCCATCACCGACAACGCCGGCGGCATCGCCGAGATGGCGGGACTGCCCGACTCGGTGCGTGCGGTGACCGACCCGCTTGATGCCGTTGGCAACACCACCAAGGCAATTACCAAAGGATATGCGATCGCATCAGCCGGACTCGCGGCCATGGTGCTGTTTGCCTCATACGTGGAGGAATTGGAATTCTTTCACAAAGGTGTCTCGTTCAATCTTGCGGATCCCTATATATTGGTCGGTCTTTTTATTGGCGGCATGATGCCCTATCTCTTTGCATCCATCGCGATGCGCGCCGTGGGCAAAGCCGCAGGCAGTGTGGTTGAAGAGGTGCGCAGGCAATTCCGCGAGATCAAGGGCATCATGGAGGGCATAGCCAAACCCCAGTACGACAAAGCTGTTGATATTGTGACCAAAGCCGCCCTTCGCGAAATGATCCTGCCGGCACTGATCCCGTTGGTCATTCCGATTCTGCTCGTTGTCATCCTTGGCGCACACGGCTCAAAAGCCCTCGGCGGTCTGCTGGTGGGCACGATCGTCACCGGCATGTTTGTCGCGATCTCCATGACGAGTGGAGGTGCGGCGTGGGACAACGCCAAAAAATATATTGAGGAGGGCAACTACGGCGGCAAAAAATCCCCGGCGCATCAGGCGGCCGTGACCGGCGACACGGTTGGTGACCCGTACAAAGACACTGCGGGCCCGGCCATCAACCCCATGATCAAGATCGTGAATATCGTGGCGCTCCTGATCGCGCGGTTGTTGTAAATCGTAGAAATAAAATGTTCTCTGTTCCTCAAAATCGAGGTTTCACACTGATTGAACTCTTGGTGGTAATCTCTATCATCTCGCTCTTGGCGAGTATTGTGTTTGCATCTTTGAACAGTGCGCGAAGTAAAGCACGAGACGCACGGAGAAAAACCGATCTTACCGAACTTCGCACTGCGAAGGCACGATGAGCGCAAACGACCCTTTCTATGACCCGGTGCGCCCGACTTGGGCATAGATGGTGTGCAGCAGCCCCATAGCGTGTGCATGGTAGTATGGTTAACTTTAACTATTGACAGAGCAAAATAGACTGTATATACTTTGTGTATACAATAAAATCATCCTTATGGAAACGACGATTCAAAAGTGGGGCAATAGCTTGGCGGTGCGGGTTCCTCGGAGTATGGCCCAAAAACTTGCGCTCAAAGCTGGGAGTACTATTGCGATGCGCGAAGAGAGAAAGACCATTATCATTCGGGCGGCGCCGAAAACTCGTAAGTCCCTCAAAGAATTGATTGCCATGATTCGTCCTGAAAATATTCATGAAGAGATGAGTTGGGGAAAGCCGGTCGGCAAAGAGATATGGTAATGAAAGCGAAGTATATTCCTGAACGGGGAGATATTGTATGGATTGATTTCAATCCCACGAGAGGCCATGAGCAGGCACATAGGAGGCCTGCGCTCGTCTTGTCGCTCAAATTATACAACGAAAAAAGAGGCATGATGCTCGCCTGTCCCATTACCAGTAAAGTTAAGAACTATCCGTTTGAAGTTGAGTTAAAAACGGGAAAATTGAACGGCGCTATTCTTGTTGATCAAATGCGCAATTTAGATTGGCGCGTTCGTAGGACTACATTCATCCAAAAAGCGCCACCATCTGCACTCGCCGCTTCACAAGAACAGATAGTTCGATTAATCACAGAAGAATAAAGATTGACAGGCGTTCTCGCTTTGGTATAATGATGGTGTTAACCCCACTGTCCGTCCCGCTTCGGCGCGACGGCAGTCTTCATATGTGATATACTCGGCCTATTATGCGCACGTATATTTTTATAGACGGGAACAACTTCTATTTCAAGCTCCGTGTCCTTACAGACCGTCTTGATAGAAAATACAAACCAATGGATTTTAATTTTCGTACTTTCTCCGAATGGCTGGTGCAGCCGAATACCCCCGAGGGTGTTTCCTATTACATCGGTACAATCCGTCAGCAGGACAACAACGAAAAAAGCAAAAAATTGTATACCGATCAACAGTGCCTTTTGCGGAAACTCCAAAGGCAAAAAGTGTCTGCTGTTCTTGGCCATCTCAGCGGCTGCTTCGGCCCGAGGAAGTTCAGCAGTTTTTTGAGCAGTAACAACGCTTATGGATTATATTCTAAACAAACTTCCCAAGTCGCAAATCGAAATTCTGGTGACCCTAACATCGTGGCGTTGCTGATTGCGAGATTGTTGTAGTATGTTTTTAATTCATTCACCAGGAGATGCCAAGAAGCTTCTTAATGGTCTTGCTCAAATACTACAAAACGCTATTTTTCCGCATCTTAATAGTGAAATAGAACTGGAACGAGCGGTTTCGTTATTGATCCGCGACTATACCAAACACTCTTTAGGCCTGTCTGAAAAGGAACTAGAGGGCGTTATATTTGCACACGGAGAGACCAAAGAAGAAAAGACGAGATGGACTGACTCGAAACCAATGCAAAATGTCCATGTCTTCGGTTGCAGCAACACCAGCGATATTTTTCTCCTGCATCCCGCTTTCCAAAGCATCTACGTTGAATTG
This sequence comes from uncultured Candidatus Saccharibacteria bacterium, assembly GCA_964452595.1. GTDB lineage: Bacteria > Patescibacteriota > Minisyncoccia > Sungbacterales > HO2-52-23 > JACQRW01. The sequence goes on along the minus strand of CAYVMH010000048.1, from coordinate 1,965 downwards.
AAATTATCTAAACAACGCGGCACACTTGATAGTCTTCCCGGAAATCTTCAGCGCGCTATTGGGCAATCAGTCATCGCCTCATTAAGACATCCTTATGTAATCTGTCTTGTGGCTTGCGATGGAGCGCGAAAACTAAACCAAGCCGACTTGGGGAAAGAACTAACGAAAATACTCTGGAAAAATCATCATATAGCACTCATTGTACGGAGCTTGTAGGAATTAATTCTTTGATGTATATTTCAACTATGGTCAGATTACGAGAAACAGTAAAACAGGAAGAATATGCCTTTACGGCTCTTTTTGAACCAGCTGAAGAAGGTGGATATGTGGTGACGTGTCCAGCATTAGAAGGATTGGTTACCCAGGGTGATACGCTGGATGAGGCGCGCGCAATGGTACGAGACGCAATCCAGTGCTATGTCAGTAGTCTTCATAAAGACGGGCTTCCCGTCCCTCGCGATAAAGAGATCAAACTTGATCCGATAAAAGAAAAAGTACGTATCGTGCTTCCGGTATCGTGAACGAGCGTCTCCCTACTCTCACGCCGCGCAAGGTTCTGCACGCTCTGACGCGCGCAGGATTTTTTATCCACCATGCGACTGGTAGTCATTATATTTTGAAACATCCCGAAAAGCCGAAGGTGCGAGTAACGCTCGCCTACCACAATAAAGATTTGAAACGCAAAGTGCTCGAAGGAATTATCGAACAGTCAGGAATGACGCGTGCAAAATTTCTCGAGTTCTTATAACGTAACCATCATGGATCACGCACTTACCAAACTCCCCAAATCGCAGGTTGAGATTCTGGTGACTCTCCCCTTCTCCGAGTTCGAGCCGCACGTGAAAAAGGCGGCTGTATTGATTGCGGAGACCGCGAAAATCGAGGGGTTTCGGCCGGACAAGGCCCCGTATGATGTGGTAAAGAATCATGTTGGAGAGCATGCTATTTATGAGCGAGCGGCGGAGGAGGCGGTGCGGCATACGTGGGCCGAGGTGATACAGAAAGTTTTAAGCGAAGAGCCGTTTAAGTCCCATCCATTCATCGGCAGACCAGATATAACGGTTACCAAATTGGCGCCGGGCAATGAGTTTACCTATACCGTGACGGCAAGTTATGTGCCGGAGGTAAAATTGCCGGAAGATTACACGGCAATCGCGCGGCGCACTCGAAAGGATAAAAAAGAAATCGGCGTTAAAGACGAAGAGGTGCAAAAAACGCTTGACTGGATCCGCGAATCGCGCTCTGATCTGATTGTGGTGGAACGCACTGCGGCATTGGGCGACGCGGTGGAGATTGATTTTGAAATGCGCCACGGCGGGGTTAAGATTGAGAGTGGAGAGGCGCGCAACCACGCGTTCGTGCTTGGGAGAGCGAAATTCATCCCGGGGTTTGAAGACGCGCTCGTGGGCATGGCAACCGGAGAGGAAAAAACGTTTACGCTGGTCGTGCCTGCTGACTGGCGCGACCAATCGCTTGCGGGCAAGGCGCTCGACACCAAAGTGATCATGCGTTCGGTCAAAGAGCGAAAGCTCCCGGAGTTGAACGACGAATTCGCAAAAACACTCGGCACATTCACCTCGGTGGAAGAACTCAAAACAAACATTCGCGAAGGCGTTGCTGATGAGAAAAAAGAAAAGGAAAAACAGCGCATCCGGATTCTGATCGTTGACGAGATCGCGAGAGACGCGGAAATGGACGTGCCGGATATTCTCATCGCATCGGAGATAGAGAAGATGCTTGGTGAGATCAAGTCCGGAGTTGAGCAGATGGGCATGGTGTGGGAAGACTATCTCCAGCACATCAAAAAGACCATTGAGGAATTAAAAACAAGCTGGCAGGACGAGGCGCTGCGCCGCGTGCGCGTAGCGCTCGTGCTCCGCGAGATTGGCCATCGCGAAAAAATAGAGCCGGCGCCTGAGGAGGTCGAGGATACCGTACAAAAGTACCTCCGTCAGTTCCCCGCTC
>CAYVMH010000047.1:0-5297 GCA_964452595.1 uncultured Candidatus Saccharibacteria bacterium | reverse complement strand
TTTTCGATCAACCTCTCGATGCGATGATGCTCAACCACTATCGCACGCATGGATTGGCGGAGGTGAGCGCGAGATGCGGCATCCATCCGCATAAGCATGACGAGTTTTTTGGCAAGGTAGGCCGGATTCTTTTTTTGAAACATCAGCAGATCGCGATGCTCTCCAAGTACATCCGTATACGCCTCGTTGCATGTCAGCATCGGAAGGCCGGTTGCCATTGCCTCGAGTCCGGCTTTATCCAGACTGCCCGTCAGACCCGGGTTCACGAACACATCTCCAGCCTGCAGATATGCCAGAATATCCTTGTGCGGCACCCCACCGACAAATCTGATGAATTTTCCCAAGTCCTTCTCATCAACCATGCGGTAGAGCGCCTGCGCGTAGGATTCCTGCTCTGCGTATCCGGCGCTGCCGATAATATCTGCTTCAAACTTTTCACCGGCTTGCGCGAGCAGCTCAAGCGCATTGATGAGCGTTACCTGATCCTTTGCCGGAGAGAGCCGGCCAATCATGATGATCTTCGGCACAAAATTTTTCGGACGCGCAAGAGGCACAAAATAATCCGTATCAATCCCCTGGCCGACGATATGCACTTTTGCACTTGGCAGTCGGAAACCGCTTGCAGTAGATGTAAACACGACATCCGCCATTTTCTCCGCAACGCGCAAAGATGCGCTCACCGCGCCGTGCGCATACCACAAAGATATTTTTTTCATGGCGAGGCGCCACGCAAGCCACCCCAATATCACATAAATCTGATTCATGTGCACAAACACCGTATCATACGCGTTGCGTTCATGCCAGATAAAATATAAAAACGTGAGCACATACCGTATGCGCGAGTGTTTTTTTTCCTTTCCCAATGAAAGGACTTTCACGTTCTGCGACAAATGGTGCGCCCCTTCTTCAAGACAAATCACCACTACCGCCTCGCACCGCTTGGCAAATTCCTCGATCCACCGGTGCATGAATCCCAGCACCTCGTCCCGCTCATCAACTTTTTGCGTAATGATCAACAATTTCATAACGCAGTGCAGAGATCAAAACTCTTTCGATATTGTTCAAGATATTCGTTCCATCCTCGCGGCTTCATGTTCTCAAGAGTCTGTCGTGCCGCCTCCGCAAGCGCGCGCCGCTTCTCCGGATGACGATGGAGATCGAGTACCGCATCCAGAAACGCGTCCCTGTCCCCTACGGGCACCACGCGGCCGTTGGCGCCGTCCCGGACGATTTCTCCGGCCAGTCCCACGTCGGTCATGACAAGCGGCGCTCCGGCAGCCATTGCTTCCACCGCAACCAGCCCCCACCCCTCGTAGTTTGACGAAATCAATACCACATCAAAACATTTATAGAAAGAGGCGAGATCATTGTGCCACGGTTCAATAAAAACATTTTTCTCCAATTTGAACTTTGAAATTTGAAATTTGAAATTTTCCTTGTCCGGCCCGTCGCCCACCAGAACCAGCACCGCAGCCGGTTCCCGCTTCACGAACTCGGCCATCATGTCTATCAACATGCTGAAATTCTTTTCTTTGTCCACAAATCGCCCCACGGCAATCATGCGAAATGTATATTTTTGCAGACGGGCAATGTCTTTAGACTTCGGAGCGGCATTTCGAAACGGCTCAAGATCGGTACATATTGGCAGCACGCAAATCCGCGATTCGGGAATGCCGAGTTTTGCCATGAGCGAACGCTTGATACGCTCGCTTACGACACGCAGACAGTTCGCGCGCGGGAGTAAAAATTGCGCGAGCAACGCGCGAAAGTACTCCTTTCGCGAGGCGCGCCAATACCATGGACTCAAAACATCGGTATGCACTTGCAGTTGCAGCTTTATGTGAAAACGACGGGCAATGCGATATGCAATACATCCGACTTCATCCGGCGCCTGGCTGGTAATCACGTCAAAACGCACTCGGGCCGCAAGTGAGCGCGCTTGTGTGTACATACGCCATCTGCGAAGCACAGGGTTGTGGACTGCGGTTGGATACAGAAAGAGCTGCCCGATCTTTTCCGTCTGAAAGCCCGTACCGGTTAATATAACTACATGCAGTTCATCAAAAGGCTCCGCATAGCGCTCCATGCGTTTTCGGGCGCTGCTTGCGGCCACGCAGATATTTGGGTCCTGGGCGAGCATTAAAATTTTCATACGCTTTTGAGCAATGTGGTGATCTCATGCAGCATTCTTTCGGTGGAGAACGACTGCGCTTTCTTTCGGGCGCGTTCAGCCAGTGCGCGGCCAAAATTTTTGTCGCGCACAATGCGCGCAACCGCCGCTTTCATCTGATCTATGTTGTTCCACTCGAAAAATATTCCGTTTTCCTGATCGCGGATAAGCTCTGCGTTTCCTCCAGCCCGTGTTGTGCAAATGGGAATACCCATCGCCATCGCTTCAAGCAGCGTGTGAGAAAATCCTTCATAGGCCGTATTCAGTATAAACACATCGCCCGCGATGCACGAGACAAGGACATCTTCGCGTGAGAGGTTTCCGGCGAGCAAAACAAGCTCCTGTGCGTGAGACTCTCTGATCTTTTGGCAAAGACGTTGATGCTCGGGGCCGCTCCCGATGATCATAATATGAATATCGGGAATGTCTTTTTGCAGCTCTTTGCCAAGCTCAACCAACGCATCAAATCCCTTCCATGGCACGAGCCTGCCCACAGAGATAAGCACGGTTCCGACAACACTGAGTTTCTTTCGCGCGGCGTCCCGTGAGAGCGTACGGACGGGCGGGTCAAAGGCATTGTAGATCACCCTGATCCGCTCCGGCGCAATGCCCCATTGCAGTACAACGCCCCGCAGATATTCGCTTGGGACCACGATTGCATGGGCGCGGCTGGCGCTCCATTTTTGCAGCCCGCGGAGCAATTCCACTTTCCATCCGTACTTCTTTTTGAGAAACTCATCCAGCCGGTCCGAAACCCCAAATCTCTGGCTCGACTGCTCCCATGCATAATCCCCCACGATTTTGAGTACAAACTTTTTGCGGGCGAGCATCGCGGCCGCAGCCGCCGGGATTCCGACCGAAACAGGATCTTGCGCAAAGATGACGTCGGCGCGCACTGCTTTCCAAAACGCCTGACAAAAATATGCGGCGTGGCGTATCAGCTTTGGGAGACGTCGTACCGTACGAAATGGGAGTATTGCCACAGTAAGCCCGCGTGCGGGCAGTTCATCCTCCAGCAGCTTGCTGTATGTTGCGGGACCGCCGATTTCGGGCGGGAAAAGACCGGTCGCGATAAGAATATTTTTTCTCCACAGGAGCCGATCGAAAATTTCTTTGTATTGCGCGGCGATTGCATCCCAGAGAAAGCGCTCCTGCAGCATTTTTTTTCCGTTCTCAACTATTGATCTGCCAAGCTGCGGATCCTGCAGCAGACGCACGATCTTTTGGGCGGCATCGTGGGGATCATCCACTTTCGCGAACAGCCCCGTGAGCCCGTCGGTGATGATGTCGGAAATCCCCCCGACTGGCGTTCCAATAATGGGAAGACCCGCGGCAAGCGCCTCCACAAATGAGCTGCCCATACCCTCGGATCGCGAAAGGCGAATGAATATCGCGGCCTCACGCAAATATGAAGAGATCTTCTCAAACGGAACGCTTCCGAAAAACTTGATTTCATTCCCGACTCCAAGCTCCGTGACGAGTCGTTCAAGTCCTGGTCTATCAGGCCCGTCTCCGAGAATGCGACATTGGAGGGATTGCCCCTTCTTTTTGAGAACGGCGATGGCGCGGATGAGCGTGTCAACGCCGTTCTTTTCCACCAGACGCGAAGTAGTGATAATGACAGGCGCGTTCACCGACGTGATTGAAGTCTCACTTCGATCAACAACGGTAACGCCGTTGTGAATCGTGTTGATCGGACCGCGATACCCGTATGCGCGCGCAACGTCTCCAAGGTAAGACGAGATAACGGTGACTTCATCCGCGAGACGCAACATCAATCGAAACGCGATGCCGATCATGCCAAGCCGACCAGACCCAAGACGAGCGTCTCCGTATCCGTATTGGATGTTGAGCACGAACGGATGCTGGGGGAACAGCATCTTGCAAAAAGACGCGGCAACCGAACCTTGCGAAATATCAACTCCCAGGAGGACGGCCTTATCTTGGTGACCGATATTGCGCCATGCGGCAATGCAACCTAAAAATGGCAGGAACCATTTATCGCACAGATGCCCGATACCTACGCGAATCACGGCGCCTTCGGGACGAACCTCGCATTTCGGAAAGCGCCGGGAGAAACGACTCGTGACGATATAGACATCAAACCGGTCAGAAAGTCTCCGACTTATTTCCTGAATTGCGGTCTCTACGCCGCCGACAAACGGATAGTAAGAGGTCGTAAAAATAATGAGTTTCTCTTTCATCAGATCAGAAAGCGCTTCAGGACAAAAAACCCCAGCGCGCCCAGCGCGCTTAACCCAATGACGCTGGTAAAGAGAACCCGCGAGGACAAAGAAAATCCCGCCACTGCGGCCGCGGACTTCTTCTTTGTCTCGGCTGTATTTTGGAGAACACGGTTCTCTGCATCAGACCCGCCGACCTGCACCGTACCATCTTCCGTTATGATCGGCGACGCGGGCTTAGGAGCGCGCGGCGCTTCCATGCGCGCCACTGCCCCGCCCTTGGATCTCAATAACGAATCAGCCGCCGGAAGAACTGGCGCGGATGCGGGCGGAATTTTGACAGATGGGGACGATGTCGGCGCTTTTCCCGCAGAATCGTCCGGGCCGGCAAAAGCATAGGTAAGCGCGGTTGTGCCGTTCGGATATTGGATGATCAGTGAATATGATGCCCCATCCCGCAAGAGTCCGGTCACCGTATTTGCAAACGAAAGTTCGCCCCCCGCGGCAATTTTTGTCTTTGCTGGAATAAAGAATTTCTTTTGTGCTCCGTCTTCAATCGCCCAGCCGCCTATATCGCTCTCCACATTGAGCGGGTTTGCAAGCTGTATATATCCCTCCTCCCCCGGTATAACCTTCTTGATGCTCATTTGGTTTACCAGCACGCGCGCGGTCACATAATCAGACGAACTGTATTCCCCGGAAGACACGTGCAGCCCTATGATATAGGTACCCGGGACACGAAAAATATGCGTAGTGGATCGCCCCTCTTGAGTCTCGCCGTCCCCGAAATTCCACCAAAACCTCGCGGTCTCAAGGGGTTCTTTTTTGAGCCCGACCGCGGTGCCCTCAAATTCAACGAGCGAGCCCACGGTCACGGTCTGATCCGCACCCGCATCAACGTGTATCTGTGAATTTGAAGAAGGGGGAGAGGATTGCGGCGAGGG
>CAYVMH010000046.1:0-5345 GCA_964452595.1 uncultured Candidatus Saccharibacteria bacterium | reverse complement strand
GTACTACGAGTTTGACGAGCGCGGCACGCTTTTCGTTGCCTCGGAAATAAAAGCGCTTCTGAGGGCGGGCGTCAAGGGCGAGATCGATCCGGAAGCGATCGATAATTATCTGGCGCTTACGTATGTTCCTCCGTGGAAAAGCGTATACGGAAATATCCATGTGATTCCGCCTGCGCATTCTGCCCTGTTCCGGGCAGGAAAGCTCGAAATGTCGCGCTACTGGCGGCTTGAGTCAGATTCCCTGTCGGTCTCATACGCTGACGCAAAGGAAGAGATCGAGTGGCTTTTCAACGATGCCGTGCGCAAGCGCATGATCGCGGATGTGGAGGTCGGAGCGCTGCTCTCGGGCGGGGTTGATTCCACGCTTGTGTGCGCGTATGCGCAAAAATTCTCAAACCATCCTCTGAAAACATTTACCGTAGGATACGGAGATCACATCAATGAACTCCCGTACTCCGCACAAGCATCGGAGAAGATCGGAACCGATCATTATACACTGCAGGTAACGGGTGATCTCGTGCACGAACTCGCAAACGTGATCAGCTATATGGACGAGCCGCATGCGGATTCATCGAATTTTCCACAGCATCTGATCTCGCAGTTCGCTTCGTCAAAGGTCAAGGTGGCTCTTTCCGGCGATGGCGCGGACGAACTCTTTATGGGCTACGGCTGGTACTGGAAGTACTGGAATGTGCGGAAAGTCGTTCGCGCCAAGAACGCATTGGTTTCCAACCCGTTTCGCGAGCATTTGAAACTCATGTCTATCTTCCAACCGGATGAGCGGCGCAAGCTCTGGAGAAATCCTGCTGTCGTGAACAACGACATCATCGGAGAGCAGGCCCAGGCATACCGAAAAAATAATACGCGGAGGGTCAATTTGTTCGATCTCACCACCTATCTGCCCGGACAGCTTCTGACAAAAGTGGATCGGACAAGCATGATGCATTCGCTCGAGGTGCGCTGTCCCTTTCTCGACCACCAACTCGCAGAATATGTTTTTAATCTTCCGTAAGAATACAAGATGGACCGGACAAGCGGGAAAATAATTTTAAAAGACATCCTTGCGGGCATCATGCCCAAGGAATTCGTATACCGGCGCAAGCAGGGTTTTGGTGCGCCAGTTGGCGCATGGCTGGAGCAGGGCGCATTTCGGAACTTGGTGGGCGACACGCTTGAACATAACGCCGCGCGCATATATGACTTTCTTGATCCGCAGGTGACCAAACGACTGCTCAATGAGTTCTATAAAGAAAAACGGAGGGCACGCGCCTTTCAAATTTGGACATTGCTTTGTTTGGAGCTTTGGTGTATAACGCATAGAGAATCTCTTTATGCACCTCTCGAGTAAGAAATAAAATATGCCCACAACACATGAGAAAGAGCAGATCGTTGTCGTAGGATACGGTTGGGTGGGACAAGCAAATGCGCTTGGGCTTGCCGCACAGGAGTATCCCGTTTCTTTTTTTGACATCACCGAGCCGGAATTGCGCTATACGGACGAGTATGCGGCACAATACCCAGCGATCGCACAGCTCAAAAATATTCTCGATAAAGACGGCCCGAATACCTGCTATATCGTATGCGTGGGCGACCGCGTATCTGCCGAAGGAGCGCAGGATATTTCTGCCATTCAAAAAGCGCTCGCGTCGCTTGAGCGCGCGAGAGGCACGATAGTGCTCCGCTCCACCATACTTCCGCACTACCTCCGCGATCTTACGTTCGACTACTATCTTCCGGAATTCCTACATGAGAGAAGAGCCGTTGAGGAATGCCAGAAGCCTCACTACGTGATCATCGGAAAAAATCCCGATACGGACAAGCCCGAGCCGGGCTTTTTCAGACTTTGGGCGCAACAGGCGCCAAAATTATTTTACGGCACGCCTGAGGAGGCATCGTACATCAAATACCTTTCCAACATCTGGAATGCCTTGCGTATCGGGTTCGTGAACGAGTTTGGCAATGCGATCGGTATGCCTACGGACAAGGGTAATCTCAAGCGCACCGAAAAAATCATTAACTTCTTTTTTGAGAGCAAGGACTATCTGAGATACGGCAAACCGTTTGGCGGGCACTGTCTGCCCAAAGATACGCGTGCATTTCTTCGCGGTCACCAGGAACTCGGCAGAGACATGTCTTTGCTCGCGGGCCTGTGCGCGGCCAATACGGCGCATGAAACGATTGAGAAAAAACACCCTATTCTTCCCGAATGGTTTTCCGAATGGAGCAGGCCAGAATTGTCCGGCTGGGTGGCCGTGGCAACGCTTGGCAAAGCGACAAAAAAGCGACTGCGGTCGCTCATCGGGCTTGCGTAACCTCTATGGCAAAAACAGTCGTACCAAAATCGCGTTGGATACCCGACGAGCTTTTTCAGCAGATTCAAAGAAATATCCCGGTCGCCTGTGTTGACCTCCTCGTGCTCCGAAAACACGCCGGAACCGTTGAGACGCTCCTCATTAAACGGAAAATCTATCCGGAGCAGGGAAAGTGGTGCCTGATCGGCGGGCGTATACTAAAAAACGAGTACACGAAAGATGCGATCCGGCGCCAAGCGCAAGAGGAACTCGGCCTATCGGTAAAAATTCTCCCCCCATGGAACGAGATCATGCCTTTTGGGGTTTTTAATGATCCAAAATCGGACAAACAAAAACATTTTGTCGTACTCGCCTATCCGGTCATGATCACGAGAGGACGTCTGAACGCGAGCGGCCCGGAATTCAGCGAAGCAAGATGGTTTGCGTTCAGCAAACTCCCCCAAACACTCGGTTTCTACCATGCTAAATTACTTGCGATGTTTTCACGCCATATCAAAGAGAAACCGCTCGCTTTGTAAATATCACTATGGCAAAAATCCTCATAACTGGTGGTGCTGGGTTTATCGGCTACCATTTGGCAAAACGACTGCTCGGGCAAGGGCAGGAGGTTGTGCTCGCGGATAATTTTTTTCGCAGCGAGCGAGATACCGATCTCCTGGCGCTCTTGAAAGAGCCCGATCTCAAATTTGTCGAAGCGGATCTTACCGATCCTGCTTCATGGGGCAAACTTGGCGTTGGGTATGACTGCGTGTATCATTTCGTCGGCATCAACGGCACGAAGCTTTTCTACGAAATCCCCCACGAAGTTTTGCGCATCGGGATTACGACTACGCTCAACGCGCTCGACTGGTTCAGGACGAAAAACAACAAACCCGGCGCGAAGATACTCTACACTTCATCCAATGAAGCGTATGCCGGGGCGCTGGATGCGTTCGGCAAGCTCCAGATTCCCACCCCTGAAAATGTACCCCTGGTGATCGCCGATCCGTACAATCCGCGGTGGTCGTATGCCGGACAAAAATTGATCGGCGAACTCTTGTTTATACACTATGCAAAAGCGTATGGTCTGCGCATGTCAATCGTGCGGCCGCACAATTTTTACGGCCCCCGGGAAGGATACTTGCACGTGATCCCGGAAATCATCGAGCGCATCGTCATGCGATCCGATCCGTTTCCGATTCTGGGCGCGGACGGCACCCGCTCATTCTGCTATATCGATGATGCCGTGGAGGCCATACAGGCAGTCATGGAATCCGGCACTACCGACGGCGGAACGTACCACATCGGTACGCAGGAGGAAACGCTGATCAAAGACCTCATCGAGACGCTGTTTCGGCTTATAGGCTGGCACCCGCGTGAATTGGAGATCGAAAATTCACCCGAAGGAAGCGTCAAGCGCCGCCTGGCGGACGTTTCCAAGATCAAGCGCGATACCGGGTGGGAAGCCAAGACCTCGCTGGAAGAGGGACTTCGGAAAACTATCGAGTGGTATATTACGCACCCGAGAAAAACTCTTTGATTTGGCGACACACCGTGAGTACGTCGCGGTCGGTCATGGTAAATGCAGACGGAAGCCATATGGCTTTGGGGGCGACTGTGGTGCTGTGCGGGAAAAGTGTATCCGAAAGTTTGTAGGGCGCCTGGGTATGGAGCGGAAACCAGAATCTCCGGCAGTCAATGTTTTGTTCGTGCAAATAGGCATCCATGGCATCGCGCTCATCTACTAAAGCATCTGTCCATTGCGGGACTTCTCCTTTTTTTGTATCGCATGTAAAAAGACGAAAACCGTTGATGCCGGTAAGATGCTTTTTATAGAGCTCATGCGTGCGCTTCATGCGCGTGATCCGCTTTTTCAGGTATGAGAGCTGCCCAAGTGCCAGGCCTGCCTGCAGATCGGTAAAGCGGAAGTTATATCCCATGGCCGGGTGCACATCGTCTCCGCCGGTCAGACGCTCTACAACACCGTGGTTTTTCAGCTGCCGAAGCCGTTTATATACATCATCGCTATTGGTTACCACAATGCCACCCTGACCCGAGGTAATGGTCTTATTTGGCGAGAGTGAGAAACAGCCGGCATCGCCGAATGTGCCGAGCAATTTGCCGTTGTGTTTGGACATGAGCGCCTCTGCAGCATCCTCTACCACGCGAATATGGCGATTCCGCGCTATAGCAAGAATGCTTGCCATAGGCGCTGCCCGACCGCTGATATGCACAGGCACGACCGCTTTGGTGCGTTTGGTGATGGCGCGCCTGAACGCAGCGGGTTCAAGCATGAGCGTGCGGGGGTTTACGTCCACCAGCACCACTTTTGCTCCGGCCAGACGCGCCGCATTGGCGGTTGCGATAAATGTAACATCCGGGACGATTACTTCATCCCCCTCTTCCACTCCGCATGCCTTGAGCGCAAGAAAAATCGCGATAGTGCCGCTGTTGGTCGCAACGGCATGGCGGACACTAAGAAGCTTTTCGATTTCCTTTTCAAACCGCTCGGTAAGGGGGCCTTGATTCGGGTAGTTGGTGTCAAGCGCCTGCAAAATCCATTTATATTCTTTCTTGCCCACTTGCGGTATCCACCACGGGATTTTTTTCAAAGGTTTCCGTGTAAGCTTTTTTTTCATAAAAACGTAGACTACACTATTTCCGGCTTTGGCAATGGCATGATGAATTTGCCCCTGTATCCGGCGGTACGAAGTTTCTCCATAAGCTCCTTGCCGATGTGCCAGGAAAGCATAAGTGCATACTCTGGCTGGTCCTCAAAGAGTTGTTTTTCGTCCAGGACCGGGATATGGGTGCCGGGAGTGAACATGCCGATCTTGGGGGAACCGGTGCGCTCCACTGCGTAGTCGAGCAGTTGTTCGTCAATTTTTGCAAACCCGAGCAGGGTGTTTGAACGCGCCGGGCTGCCGATGCCAACGATACGCGCTCCCTCCTGCTTGCACTGAATGAGTATGCGCAACAGTTCATGTTTTGCGCCCGTAGCGGCCTCTGCGAATGCGCGGAGCTTTTTGATATCGTACAATCTCTGTCTCTTAT
>CAYVMH010000045.1:0-5554 GCA_964452595.1 uncultured Candidatus Saccharibacteria bacterium | reverse complement strand
TTTTGAGATGACCTCTTTATCATATACCCATTTTCAGCAAAAATAAAAGGGAGCGGATGCCCTGCGGGCATCCGCTCCGTAACGAATTTTTAATCCCGCATCATGCCGACTCGGTCATCAACCAACACGGCAATGACGGGAGGGAGAAGCTCTAAAAACGGCTTGTACACGATTGCGCTGAAAAGCGTCTTTATCTCGTCCGGTATCTCCGGCGCGCTCGCGCCGGTAACCAAGATAACCTTCACTCGCGGATGCCGCTTTTTTATCTCCCGCAGTAGAACGAAGCCATTCACGAGTTGCCCCCGAAGCGTACTCGTGGTGACCACGACCACATCTTTGTGTTGCCGCAGTATATCCAGGGCCTCGGCGCCCGTGGGCGCGGTCAGCACGTAAAACTCCTCTTCTAACAATGCACGGATTACTTCCCGAACCGGCTCATTGTCTTCAACAACCAAAACTTTTAGCTTCTGTTCCTTGGGCATCGTCCACCTCCTTTGAAAGAGCGCTGGCATCCCTCCTCAACCCCTACCTTATCTTATACACCACAATAAATATGGTGTCAATTTCTCCCAAAAGGGCCTCTCCAAATCCTAGCCGAGCGGACGCTTTCGTTCTCCCTCAAAAATGCTTGGATTCTCGCGGGGAAATACCATGCCGAGGCGCGAAGCGCCGAGGCAACCTCCTCCTCACGCATTCTTGCTAAAATAGGTTCGTGCAAAGGTCAGTATCTCTCCGCAGATTGAGAATTCGCGTTCGGAAAGGGTCGCGGCGCAATGCGCCGCGACAGGGCGGGCAGGCAAAAACCCTCGCCGCGAAGCGGCGAATTCAGACGGCGCGGATGCGCCGAACGAAACGGATTTGGCGAAAATTATTTTGTATCCAAAAACATGTATGACTGCGAGATCAAACCAAAAATATTTTCTTTACGCGCGAAAAAGTACGGAAGATGATGACCGGCAGGTGATGAGTATTGAGGCACAGTTGTTTGAAATGCGCGAATACGCGCGTAAAGAAAATCTTGAAATTCTGGAGGAATTTCAAGAGTCGCAAAGCGCAAAGATGCCGGGCCGTCCCGTGTTTAATGCGCTGATGGAAAAGGTAGAAGCAGGTGATGGTGTTGGTATCCTCTCATGGCACCCGGATCGCCTCGCGCGTAATTCCATTGATGGAGGACGCATCATTTACTTGGTGGACACGAAGAAACTTACTTCTCTGCGCTTTGCGACTTTTTGGTTTGAGCCCACGGCGCAGGGGCTCTTTATGTTGCAAGTGGCGTTCGGACAATCTAAGTATTACTCTGATAGTCTCTCGGACAACATCAAGCGCGGCATCCGCCAAAAATTGCGCCGAGGCGAATGGCTCAATCTTGCGCCTTTCGGGTATCAAAACAATCCGAGTATCCATAACATTGAGCCACATCCTGCCAACGCAAAGATTGTCCGCCGTGCGTTTGAGGAATATGCAAAAGGCATGCATACCTACAGATCCCTCGCGCAATTTTTGGCGGATCTAGGGGTTATCTCGAAAAACGGAACGCCACTTGCCAAATTTTCCATCAAACGACTTTTGACACATAGAGCGTATCTCGGTTTCGTCAAACATGGTGATGAATGGTTTGATGGAAAATTTGAGCCAATTCTTTCTCCCGCATTGTTTGAAGCCGTGCAAAAAATACTCCGCACCAAAGAGCGGCCGCGCCACCGCCGCGCTCGGCACGATTTTCCGTTTACCGGATTATTCCGTTGCGCCGAATGCGGCTCGATGATTTCCGCACAATGGGCAACAAACCGTTGGGGCACAAAATATCGCTACTATCGTTGTTCAAAAAATCGGAACGAACCCTCTGGTTCGTAACAAATCCGCCGTCTTTGATTTTTGTCCAGCCAGCCAGTTCGCCGCGAAGCGGCGAGGGATTTTGCGGAGCGCGGCCGCCTCGCGGCCGCGCGGAGCAACCCTTTCAAATCGTGAAGTTTCTATTGGCGGAGAGGGAGGGATTCGAACCCTCGATACCGATGAAGGTATACGCGCTTTCCAAGCGCGCGCACTAGGCCACTATGCGACCTCTCCCTATGAGATTTTATATTACTCCTCGAATCAACAACATACAATCCTCCCTTTTGCACGCTTAAGCAGTCAAAAGGGAGAATTCATGATATTTATCTTGCACCCACTGATGACATCCGCGTTATCACGCCAATGAGAAAAACGTTCTGATGTCATAATCGTGAATAATCGTATCGGTCCGGATCAAACGGACATGACCGGCAACATCACACATCGCCGTAAGAAATTCCACCTCTTCCTCACATGGATACGGCGATACGAAAACACTTTTCTGCATCTGCAGAAAACCCATTTCGCGAAGGCCTCTGCGCAACGTATCGCGCGCCCACTTCTTCTTATCCGGAATATCAAATATGATGACTCTCCACATGCCATCCCATGGCGATTGTTCCTTAATACTCAATCCGCGAAACGCCGAAAGCAACGCATTCCCGCGACCTTTGTCGGTAAGCTCAATACGATAGCGTCCGGTCTCTTTGTGCGAGACGACAAAACTTTTTTTCTGGAGATACTCGTGAGCTTTCTTGACGCTCTTCCGTTCAAAAAACATCCGTCGTCGTGAAAGACGCCCGAACACCGTAAATATATTCGGAGCGACTGCCGCAATAGTCACCGTACCCGCAACAAGCAGTAACGCCAGCAATGTTTTTACAACAACCCGTGAAGACGCCTTTGCATGCAGGACTAATGCTTCCGCCCGCGCACGGCGCTGAAGCGCATCCCACTCTTGGCCAAGCCGTTTGACCAAAAAATCGTCATGAGCGCGTAATGCCGTTCTCAGACGCTGGTGGCCTTTGATTTTTTTCGTCTTTATCATAAATCATGTTTCTCCCTTTTGACCGCTTAAGCGGTCAAAAGGGAGAAAATTTTGTTCCGGTCGTTTTTTATATTTCGACTTCCGGAACAGTATTTTCTCGCGTCTCGCATGCTCACGATGAATCGCTGCGCTCGAGTGCGGCGATACGCTCCCCTATCGGCGGGTGCGTAGAAAATATTTTGACCAGCCACGGGATGCGGCGCCGGTCACCCCGATCAGCGCCAAAAGGATTTTCAAAAAAAAGATGCGCGGTCGCGTTTGCCGCAGTCCGGAGTGTGCGCGGATAGGAGCCGATCTTGCGAAGCGCGGATGCGAGTCCCTCCGGATAGCGCGTCAGCAGCGCGCCCGATGCGTCGGCGAGAAACTCGCGCCGGCGCGATATCGCAAGTTGAATCAACATCGCAAAAACCGGCGCCAAAATAGAGAGCGCGATGCCGATCACAATCAAGATGCCGCCATGCCCCCGATCTTCCGAATCCCGACTGCGCCCCATGCCGCCAAACCACAGCGAGCGCATAAACATATCCGAAACGATGGATACGAACCCTACCAACACCACGGCAACCGTAGAGACAACCATATCGCGGTTGCCCACATGCGAGAGCTCGTGCGCCAATACGGCTTCAAGCTCCGAGCGATCAAGTAATTGCAAAAGCCCGGTGGTCGCACACACTACGGCATGCTGGGGGTTGCGACCGGTGGCAAACGCATTGGGCGCCGGATCATTGATAAGATAAAACCGCGGCATCGGCAGTCCGGCTGCGATGGAGAGATTTTCGAGGATACGGTACAACTCCGGCTGGGATTTGAGATCCACGGGCTCGGCGCGATGCATGGCAAGCACGATTTTATCCGAAAACCAATAACTCGCGACATTCATCACGACGCTAAAGACAACCGCGATATAAAGAATTCCCGGGTTGCCGTAAATCTGGCTGAATATCCAGCCGATGCCGATGACCGCGCCGAAAAACCCGGCCATCAAGAGCCATGTTCTGCGGATATTCGCGGATTGGTATGTATAGAGTGTGCTCATAGCCGTATCTCATGATAGCACGGATATGGCGAAAAACAAACTGGCTGAAACCCATCGCCTATGCTATACTCACCGCAGTTGTCTCCGTGTCGCTCGTTGACATAACCCATACCAAACCCACGATCTTCACCGGTACGAAATGGAGGGTATTATGGCAAGTCGTATTTTTTCACTGCTGCGGTTCCGATCTAAAAAACTTTTCCGCGCCATCACGGCCGAACGTCGCGCCAATGACGATGATTCCCATCAGACATCGGATGCCGATGCCGCACCCCTTCCGCGATCCATCCCGCCCATTGCTCCTGCCAAAATCACGGAAACAAAAGTGTTCCCGGAAAAAACGGTAAAGCCGAAAACGCATAACCGAAGTCCGCACACCGGCAACCCACTCCCCCCTCCCGAGCACAAACGAATACGGGATATGGAGAGGCAGATAGACAAGCTCCGGCGGGAAAACGCCTATCTGCATAAAAAAATCGCCGAACTCACGGCAGAGAAACGCGCTACGGGAACAGACGAAATTGCCGATCGCGATGTCCGCCATCCGGAGAACGACACCGCGTATGACCGCTTGCTTGCCGCATACGATCTGCCGAGAAAAACCGTCGTCTCAAGAGGAGGGTGGACAAAAGAAATGTCAATCGCCTACTCACAGGAACGAGACGCATTCTGCGATGCTTTCCAGAAAAAATATACTGAAGAGGAAAGGGGTAGGTTTGCCGAAACAATCCGGCGCTTCGCGCAAGAGGGTCCGCACCGACTGCGCAATTCGCTCAAGACAAAAATACTGCGGCGCGACGATCTCCCCGGAACGCCGCGCGACGCCAACTACAGCCGCGCCACGCATGAACTCCGATTCACCTGGAAACAAATCGGAGACGTGCTCTGGATATTCTGTGTTTATAAACACACCAGTGGGCCGGCCAACGCATTGCATACTATCAAATAGCCGGCGCCTGATGCCGCGAGGAACCCAAAAAAGCGTCCATGTCTCATGGGCGCTTTTATAGTGCGACAGACATGCGTCAAAACTTCACCGCAACCGGCTCCTCGGCGGGCGAGCCGTCAGGCAGATCAAAGAGTTCTTTTCGCACAAAGCCGAACAGCCCTGCCACGATATTTGACGGAAATGTTTCCAACGCGATATTGTAATCGCGGACATTGCCGTTGAAGAATCTCCGCGCCGATTGAATTTTATTTTCCGTGTCTGAGAGTTCGCGCTGGAGTTCCAGAAAATTCATGTTTGCTTTCAAGTCCGGATAGTTTTCCGCAACCGCAAAAAGCGTCTTGAGCGTGCCCGCAAGCATGTTCTCCGCCCGTGCCTGCTCGCCTGCGGACTGCACGCCCATTGCCGCGGTCCGCGCCCGGGTCACATTTTCAAAAACGCCTTTTTCATGACCCGCATATCCTCTAACCGCCTCCACTACATTGGGAATCAGATCGTACCGGCGCTTGAGTTGCACCTCAATATCGGCCCACGCCTCCTCCACGCGGTTCTTGCGCCGCACCAGACCGTTGTAAATGCCGACAAACGCAAAAATCGCCAAGAGAATAACCCCGCCGATGATGTATAGCGTCATAGTCATAAGACCCTTTGCACAATAACAGATAATCAAGACAACATAAATCCGAAGTGC
>CAYVMH010000044.1:0-5645 GCA_964452595.1 uncultured Candidatus Saccharibacteria bacterium | reverse complement strand
CCATATTGGCACGACTCGGATACGCGCACGTTGACGGCATACTTTTTGATCTGGGATTTAGTTCGTATCATATTGACGCGTCTGGCAGAGGATTTTCATTTCTCCGGGACGAGCCGCTTGATATGCGCTATGATCCTGCACGCAATGAACTTACAGCGGAAAAAATCATCAATACGTGGAGCAAGCAGGCAATTGCGGATATGCTTCATGCCTATGGAGAAGAGCGGTATAGCCGACGCATCGCCGCGCGTATTGTGGCAGAACGGAATAAACAGCACATTGCCACGACAGGCCGCCTTGCCGAGATTATTCGCACCGGCATTCCGCGAAGGGCGTTGAACCGCATTCACCCCGCGACCCGCGCGTTTCAGGCGCTGCGCATAGCGGTCAATGACGAACTGAGCAATATTGAACGGGGAATGCATGCCGCGCTCACGCGACTCCGGATAGAGGGGAAACTGATTATCATATCGTTTCATTCGCTTGAGGACCGTCTCGTCAAACACTTTTTTCAAAGATCAAAAAAAGAAAGAACGCTTGAGGCGCTTACCAAAAAACCGCTGAAGCCCTCGATCAAGGAGATAACCATAAATTCCCGGGCGCGTTCGGCCAAACTTCGCGCAGCGCGCAAGATTGGCTGACGATCCGCATCAAACTCTATGACCGCATTGGTATACGCATATCAGTACGCAGCACTACGCATACATTTGGATGATAGCCGCATTGCGCGCTCTTTGAGATTTGCCGTAATCAATCGAAAAGGCGCGGTAACTTTTTGCCTGCTGGGAATTATGCTCATAGGGACATTTCAGTATCTCGGAGCGCTGTATACGGTATTTTCGTTTGGGTTGCGTCTCCAAAACGAAGGCCGCGCGATCGGCGCGTTGGATCGGGAGGTTGACGCGCTGGAACTCAAAATCCAGCGTGCCGCGGCGGATTTTTCGGTTGAACACAAGGAGCTGTTGGGTTCAATGGAGAAGATTTCTCAAGTGCGATACGTGACGGGAAAGCAAGAGGCGGTATCCTTGCGCCATACATGGTATACTGACGCCAGATGAAGCGGATCAAGAAACAGCACGACGAGAACATCGGGAGACGGATGAGCATCCTCCTCCTCTTTTTTTTCGTCGCGATCGGGGCTCTGATCTCTCGTCTTTTTGTGCTTCAAATCCTCCAGCATCGGGAATATGCAGACCTCGCGTCGCGCCAGCATAACTCGATCCAGGAGGTATTTCCAGAGCGGGGTCTGATATACATACAAGACAAAGATAAAAATCTCATCCCACTCGCTCTGAATCAGACATACAGCGCCTTAATCGCCTCACCCCAGCTTATTAAAAATCCAAGCGAGACCGCAGACGCAATCAGGGGAATTTTGGATATTTCTCGCGATCGATTGTTTCAACAATTATCGAAAAAAAACGACTCATATGAGATCATTGCGAAAAAAGTCGCGATATCTGACCGGGAAAAAATAGAGAGAAAGAAGCTTGAAGGCATCTCGTTTGAGGAAGAAAGGGGGCGTGTGTATCCTCACCGAGCATCTGGCGCGCATGTCGTGGGTTTTGTGAGCAGACTCAATGACAGAGAAATCGGACAGTACGGTATCGAGCGTTTTTGGGAGCGCGACCTTGCTGGCGAGAAAGGATTATTTGAGGGCGCACAAGACGCGTCGGGATTTTGGATTGCGCTTGGCAGAAAAATCATACACCCTTCGAAAAATGGATCAGATGTCATGCTGACCATTGACTACAATATTCAGACGCAAGCCGAGGATATATTGCGAGCCGCGAAAGAAAAGTGGCGTGCGTCGTCCGGGGCCGTTCTAGTCACTGATCCGCAAACCGGGAAGATCCTGGCCTCTGCGGGGAACCCGTCCTTTGATCCCAATAAATTCTCGGACGAAAAAAACTTCTCTGTCTTCCTGAATCCGCTGGTTCAGGCAACGTATGAGGCAGGATCGGTGATCAAGCCGATCACAATGGCAGGGGGCCTCGAAGAAAAACTTATTGATCCAGACACCGTGTACCAAGATCCCGGCGTGATCGAGGTTGACGGCTACAAGATCAAAAACTTTGACGGAAAGGCCTATGGCGCTCAAACCATGACGCAGGTGCTTGAGAAATCGCTCAATACCGGCGCCGCATATGTTGCCGGTCTCCTTGGGCACAGCCGCCCATCCGATTATTTACGGAAGTTCGGCTTCGGCGAGAAAAGCGGAATTGAGCTCCCCGGAGAGGTGGCGGGCAATATAACCAATCTCGACTCCGGCCGGGAAATCGATTTTGTCACCGCGTCATTCGGGCAGGGGTTTGCGATCACGCCCCTGCAGCTTGCTTTTGCCATAGGCACAATCGCAAATGGGGGAAATCTCATGAGGCCGATGATTGTTGAAAAAGTGGTTGACGATTCCGGAAACGTCTTTGAGAAGAATCCTGAGATCAGACGCCGTGTCCTCTCGGCCGCATCCTCCGAGGCTCTGACCAAAATGCTTGTCTCGGTCGTGCGCACCGGCTACGAGAAGCGGGCAGAAATAAAAGGTTATTTTGTCGCCGGAAAGACCGGCACCGCGCAGATACCGAACCGCACCGGCCGCGGATATTCGGACAGGGTGATCCACACATTTGTCGGATACGCTCCCGCCTTTCAGCCTCGCTTTCTGATCGTCTTGCAATTGAATGAACCCCAAGGCAACCGATTCGCCTCCAATACACTCACCTCCTCATTTCGCGATCTTGCCGAGTACATCTTAAACTACTACGAGATCCCGCCGGATGAGAAATAGCTCGTCATTATCCCTGTTAGGTTGCGAGATGAGACAAACAATGCTATATTCTTCGCATTGCTCCCATCGTCTAGTGGTTAGGACATGTGGTTCTCATCCATAAAACTGGGGTTCGATTCCCCATGGGAGCGTACTATCTTATCGGGAGAGAATAAAGCCCACTTTGTCCTGGACGTCGCGGAGAGTTTTATCCGCTATCTTCCGAGCGTGTTCGGCGCCTTTATGGAGAATGTTGAGTACCCCTTGTTTGTCTTGTGCAAGTTCGTGGTACTTACTCTGAAAAGGAGTCAGTTTTTCGGCTAGTAATTCTCCAAGATCGTTTTTGAAATCCGCGTAGGTTTTATTTTGGTATTGCTTTTCGATCTCCGGGAAGCTCATCCCGCTGAACGCAGCATAGACGCGCATAAGATTTGAAATGGCGGGTTTTTTTTCTTCGTCATACCGTATCTCTTTTCCGGAATCAGTCATGGCGATTTTTATCTTGCGTCTGATCTCGTCCGGAGAATCCAGCAGTGCAACATAGTTATTGGCGCTTGGCGCTGATTTGGACATTTTCTTTGACGGGTCATCAAGTCCCATGATGCGAGCGGTCTCTTTTCGGATCAGCAATTCCGGTATTTTGAATGCTTCGCCGAAACGATTATTAAACCGCTTGGCAAGCGAGCGTGTCAGCTCTACGTGTTGCGACTGATCGTCTCCAACCGGCACCGCATCGGTCTGATAGAGCAGAATATCGGCAGCCATGAGAGTAGGGTAGTTGAACAATCCCGCATACGTCTCTGATTGATGTTCCTTTTTATCCTTAAACTGCGTCATTCGCTCAAGCTCGCCAAGGGGAGTCATGGTGTTTAAAATCCAGCCGAGTTCGGCGTGGGCAGGAACGTGAGACTGGATGAAGATGGTGGATTTATTCGGGTCTATGCCCGCCGCAAGATAGATCATCGCGAGGTTGAGGGTGTTTTCGCGAAGCTCTTTGGGGTCTTGTGGCGCCGTGATCGCATGCTCGTCCACCACGCAAAAAAACGCCTCATACTCGTTTTGAAGCTCAAGCCACTGCGTGATGGCACCGAGATAATTGCCGATGTGCAGAGTGCCGCTCGGTTGTATGCCGCTTAGGATGCGCGGGGGTTTTTGCATATCAATCGCGTTATACCTCTATCACCACCGGCAGCACCATGGGCCGCCTTCGAGTTTTATTAAATAAGAACTGGCCAAGGCGTTCACGGAGCTCATCTTTCACGTACACCCAGTTGATGGGGCGCTCGCCGTGTACCGTAACCTCCTCGACGATCTTTCGCGTGAGCATGCGCACTTCTTTGAGCATATCCTGGGATTCGCGCAAATAAATAAATCCGCGTGAAATAATGTCCGGGCTGGTCCGCACTTTGCCGGATGCGTTGTCCACCAATGAGATGATAACAAAAATGCCATCCTCCGCCAAGTGCTGGCGGTCGCGCAATACCACTTCTTTCACGTCGCCGACACCTAGGCCGTCTACCATGACATAATCGTTGGGGGCTTTCTCTTTTTCTTTTCTGATCCCTAAATCGGTGATGCTCACGATATCGCCGTCCTCCGCAATCATGATGTTGTGCTTAGATATGCCCGTTTCTTCGGCCAGGTCCGCGTGGAGCTTGAGCATGAAATAATTCCCGTGAATCGGAATCAGATACTTCGGTTTGGTCAGGTTGATCATCATTTTGAGCTCCTCTTGCTTGGCGTGTCCGCCGGCATGAATATCCATAGACGCCTTATGATAAATTTTCGCCGCTTTTTTGTAGAGCACGTCTTTGAGCCGCTGTATGGTTGCCTCGTTGCCCGGGATGACGGATGAGGAGAAGACAATCGAGTCGTTTGGCCGCAAGGAGATCATCTTATGCTCGTTGTTTGCGATACGCATGAGCACGGCTCGATCCTCTCCCTGGGCGCCGGTGCAGACGATAGTGATCTTCTCTTCCGGATAGCGGTGCAGGTCTTTGCTGTCTATGATCGTGCCCTTCTTGATCTGCATATAGTCGAGCTGTTGCGAGACCGCGACGTTCTGCTTCATGCTGAATCCCTCGATCACGACCTTGCGGTTGTATTTTTCCGAAAGCCAGATCAGCTGCTGGATGCGCGTAAGCAGGGACGAGAATGTGGCCGCGATGATCCTGCCGTGCGCGACTTTAAATATGTCTTCCAGGGAGCGCTGCACTTCGGCTTCCGATATCTGGTGTCCCGGGTATTCTGCATCAGTGCTTTCGGATACGAGCAGGGTTACGCCTTGTCTGCCAATTTCCGAAAGCCGGCCGATGTCCGCGGGGCGTTCGTTTACGGGTGAGTGGTCAAACTTAAAGTCGCCGGTGTGCACTGCCGTGCCCATGGGCGTTTTCAGCACAATGCCGACGCAATCGGGAATATTGTGATTAACATGAAAAAATGAGATGTCAAATGAACCCAACTGTACCCGAGATTCCGGCGTAACAATCTCAATATTGGGCCTCGCGCCGGATGTAAATTCTTCCTGCCGTTTGAGTATCATGCCGCGGGTCAGCGCGGTTGCATATATCGTGGGGTTCCCGAGCTTATCAAGCAGATGCGGGATCGCGCCTATATGATCGTAGTGTCCGTGAGTAATCACAATGCCCCGGATATTCTTTCGTCTGGCCTGCAGATATTCAACGTTGGGAATCAGATAGTCAATGCCCGGCATGTCTTCGTCCGGCCATTGCAGTCCCATATCAACGATGACAATGTCATCGCCGCACTCGTAGACGTAGCAGCTTCGGGTCACCTCGCCGCATCCGCCAAGCGGGATAAAGCGCAGTGTCTTATGGTCTCTGGCGCTCGCGTGTACTGGCGCCGCGGGTGCGCGACGCAC
>CAYVMH010000043.1:0-5653 GCA_964452595.1 uncultured Candidatus Saccharibacteria bacterium | reverse complement strand
AAATACGCGCCGCCGCCGTCGGATCTGCCGGTGTATCAGCAGATTGATCCGGCGGAGGTTTCGTTTGTCGGGCGTACCAATTATGAGGCGCCGATGGAGTCGAAAAAGTATATTTTCGGGATCAAGCGCAAAGATCGGAGACGCCATGTGTACATTGTGGGGAAATCCGGAGTCGGAAAGTCAAAGCTACTCGAGCTTTTTGTGCGCCAGGATATCGTGTACAACTACGGTCTCTGCTTTATTGACCCGCACGGCGACGTGATCGAGGAGATTTTGAAGTTCATTCCTGAGGAGCGGATTGACGATGTGGTGTTCATTGATCCTTCTGATGCCGAATATCCGATCTCGTTCAATCCGTTGCAAAAAGTGCCGGTTGAGCTGAAGCATCAGATGGCGCAAGGGCTGATCGAGGTGATGGAGAAGCAGTTCGGCGCGAACTGGACGCCTCGGCTTGAGCACGTGTTTCGCTTTACGGTCTTGGCGCTGCTCGACTACCCGGAGGCCACGCTGCGCGGTATGATTTCGATGCTGACGGATCGGCCGTATCGCCAGCGCGTGATAGAATACATCACCGACGATATGGTGCGGCGATTTTTCGCGGTTGAATTCGCTGACTGGTCCGAAAAATTCGACACGGACGCCATTGTGCCGCTCGTCAATAAGCTCGGGCAGTTTCTCTCGATGCCCATGCTTCGCAATATCTTCGCGCAGAAAGAAAATAAGCTCGATCTTGAGCAATTGATGAACGAGAAAAAGATCGTGCTCATCAATCTTTCAAAAGGAAAGATCGGCGAGGAGAACTCAAGTTTTTTCGGGTCCATGTTCATCACCAAGATCAAACAGGCGGGTATGGCGCGCGCCGAGATGCCCGAGGAGGAGCGAAGCGACTTCTACCTCTATGTGGATGAGTTTCATAATCTGGTGACCGGGTCGTTCATCAACCTTTTTTCCGAGGCAAGGAAATACGGACTCAATATGACGGTTGCGCACCAGTACACGGCACAGCTGATCCCCGCGGTGCTCTCTACGGTGCTTGGCAATGTGGCAAATCTTATTGCGTTTCGGGTCGGCGGGGACGATGCGGCAAAACTCGAGACCGAATTCACGCCGGTGTTTAAGGCAAAAGACATGATCAACCTCGGCATGCAGGAGTTTTACATCAAAGAGACGATTGACGGTGAGACGTACGATCCGTTTTCCGCTGAGACATTGAAAGTCTTTCCTGCTCCCCACCCGTCGTATAAAGACAGGATTATTGCGCAGTCGCGAAAAAAATATGCAATGCACCGGGATGATGTGGCACGGATGCTCAAAGAGGAAGAAGAAGCGGTTTTGTTCCGAAAAAACAACTCGATAAGCTTGGGGCAAGCGGCTTCGCAAGAACCGCAACCCATCCGACCGGACGGACAAGAATCACACCCAGAACCGCTGATCTAGTTGCGCAATTTTTCTGAATCGGTATCATGTACTACATGCAATCGGAGACCAGGGCTTGCCAAAGCTGTAAAAATGAATTCCTCATCGAGCCGGAGGATTTTTCGTTTTATGAACGGATCAAAGTGCCTCCGCCTACCTGGTGTTCGGAGTGCCGGATGATCCGGAGATTTTTGTTTCGCAATGAGCGACTGCTGTTTCGTCGCAAAGACGATGCATTCGGAAAAGAGATTTTTTCGAGTTTTTCTCCAGAGGTGGTAATCAAAGTGTATGAACGGGATTATTGGTTTTCTGATCAATGGGATCCATTACAATACGGACGGGATTATGATTTTTCTCGACCGTTTTTTGAGCAATTTCGAGAACTGCTCCACACCGTTCCATTATTTTCAAAAAGTGTCTTGAGTAACATCAATTCTGAATATTGCGACCAGGCAGCATGGCTGAAGAATTGTTATCTCTGCTTTGATACCGATACCTCTGAAAATTCCGCCTATATGGCGAAGGGAAGCTCAATCAAGGATTCGTTTGATATATACGAGGTTTCAAAAAGCGAATTTTGTTATGAGAGCGTCCTGCTTGACGAGAGCTACCGAGTTTTTTTCTCGATGGATTGCGAGTACTGCACCGATGTTTGGTTTTCAAAAGATCTGACCAACTGCAATAACTGTTTTTGCTGTGTGAATTTACGCAATAAATCATATCATATTTTTAACAAGCCGTATACAAAGGAAGAATATCTGGAAGAAATAAAAAAACTGAATCCAGGATCATACCGTTCTGTTCAGGAGATACTCAAAAAATCTCGGGAGCTTTGGGCACAGTTTCCGGTCAAATATCTCCACGGGTATCACAATGTGAACGTGAGTGGAGAGCTTATCTATAATGGCAAAAATGTCCATGTTTCGTACTCAATTGAGGATGCGGAAAACGTAAAGTATTCGCAACTCTGTTGGGCTAAGATGACCGATTGCTATGACTATTCAAACTTTGGATTTAATGCCTCACTCATGTATGAGGATATGACCGCAGGATTCAATAGTTCAAAACTGAAATTCTGCTGGGAATGTTGGGACGGATGCCGTGATCTGGAATACTCGGCGTACTGCAACAACTCGTCAAATCTCTTCGGCTGCATAGGATTGCGCAAGAAAGAGCATTGTATTTTCAATAAGCAGTACACCAAGGAAGAATATTTTGCTTTGCGGGAAAAGATTATTCAGCACATGCAGGATATGCCCTATACGGACAAGGAGGGGAGGGTTTATCGGTATGGCGAATTCTTCCCGCCAGAGTTTTCTCCATTTGCATATAACGAGACGCTCACACATGATTTTTTCCCGCTGTCAAAGGAAGATGTCGAAGCACGAGGGTATGTCTGGCGCGAGCCGGAAGTGCGCGAGTTCCAAACAACGGTACGCGCCCAAGATCTGCCGGATCTTATTACCGACGCGACCGATGATATTCTCAAAGAGGTGATCGCGTGTAGCGCGTGCAATAAAGCATACCGTCTTATCCCGATGGAGCTCGCCTTTTACCGGAGCACGGGTATTCCGCTTCCGCGCGCCTGCCCAAACTGCCGGTTTTTGGAGCGCTTCAAATTGATCAATCCGCCGAAATTTTACCATCGTCAATGCCAGTGTAACGGTGCCGCAGACGAACGAGACATTTATCAGAACGTTGCTTCGCATCCCCATGGCGCCGCTAAGTGTTCGAATGAATTTGAAACCAGCTACGCGCCAGACAGGCGGGAGATCGTCTATTGCGAAAGTTGTTATCAAAGTGAGGTATCGTAACGAACTACTAAACAAAATAGACGGCCGTCAAAAGTGTTTAGTGGAAAATTTCTGACTGTGTTTGAAAAAAAGAAGAAAATCGTGATGGTATTCGGAGTGTTTGACCGGCTGCACCCGGGGCATTTGGATTTTTTTCGGCAAGCTGCGGAGCACGGGGATGAGTTGATCGCGGTGGTGGCGCGTGATCGGGCGGTGATGGAGTTGAAGGGGAAACAGCCGCATCATTCGGAGACGGAGCGTCTCACCATGGTAGAGGAAGTTCCGGAAGTAGCGCGAGCGGTTTTGGGTGATGAGGCGCGAGGAGATTATGGTGTGATTGCCGCATACCAGCCGAATGTCATTTGCGTGGGGTATGACCAGCACGAACTTGCAAAGGATTTGCAGGCGTGGTTTATAAGAAATCGCATTGAGCGCTCGGAAATATACGCTCTTCGGCCATATCTGTCCGACCGGTTCCATACCTCGTTACTCTCATAATATAACCCCCCCAGTAACAT
Source organism: uncultured Candidatus Saccharibacteria bacterium (assembly GCA_964452595.1). Taxonomy (GTDB): domain Bacteria; phylum Patescibacteriota; class Minisyncoccia; order Sungbacterales; family HO2-52-23; genus JACQRW01. The sequence goes on along the minus strand of CAYVMH010000043.1, from coordinate 1,926 downwards.
TGACTTTAATTTGATAGCATGGTATCAAAAAGACAATACATGTTCTTTCTCTATCAACAACAAGGAGGAGAGCGCCATGCCCAGATTATTCAATTTTCTCCGATATTGCGGTGAAATTATCTTCAGAGTGAAGATGTGTTTTGTACGAAGGAGATTGATAGCTAGACATCGAGCAATGATTCGGTTGATCCATTTACTCGACTTGGAATCGCTTGCAGAAGTTCTGGAATATCTGGACAAGATATCTAAAACTTCGTCCTGCATCCAATGCGGTGGACGTATAAGCGTTGTTCTTGATGCTTTCTGTCCAAAATGCGGACTCCTCAATTTAGAATTTTCTGGGGCAGAATTTCAAAAACGAGCGGGGAGAACACCTTTTGCAATGCGGCGCATGTGGTGCTCTTCGCAACACAGGGAATCAAAAACAGTTCTGCGGCGTCTCGGCATGGAAAACTATAATCCATATTGTTCGCATTGCGGCACGAATCTGGCAGAGCTTTTCTCTCAATCAAGTGATTAGCCCCCTTTGGGGTTTTTCTTTTTCTTAAATTCGTGGCATAATAGCGGTATGCCAACGGATAAAGACAACAGCACTACGTTTATCGGGAAGTGTAACTTTCGCGGGAGCGATCGAGTGTTTGGCGTGAAAGTGAAAGACCGGCGCCAGCATACATATGTGATCGGGCAGACCGGCACCGGTAAAACCACGCTCCTAAAAAATCTCGTGTTGCAGGATATTCGAGCCGGCAAGGGCGTGGCGGTGATAGATCCGCACGGGCAATTTGTAGACGAGGTGCTTGATGAGATTCCCGAGGAACGGATACAGGACGTAATTTATTTCAACCCGGTGGACGTGGAGTATCCAATCGGGTTTAACGTGCTTGAAGTGTCGGATGCCAAGTACAAGCACTTGGTCGTGTCCGACTTGCTCGGCATTTTTACAAAGATTTGGGCCAATGTCTGGTCGGCGCGCATGGAGTATATTTTGCAGAATTGTATCTTGGCGTTGATTGATACGCCGGGCACCACACTCTTGGGCATTCCTCGTATTTTAGTAGACAAGGACTATCGCGAGAAAATTGTTGCGAACGTGAAAGACCCGGTGGTGAAATCGTTTTGGCTGCATGAGTATGAGCAATGGCGCGATCAATTTCGAAGCGAGGCGATCGTGCCGATCCAGAACAAAGTGGGGCAATTTTTGAATACGAGTTTTATCCGCAATATCGTGGGTCAGGAAACCTGTACTCTGCGTATTGCAGATATCATGAATGAGGAAAAGATCTTGCTTGTCAACGTGTCAAAAGGCGAGATCGGCGAGGATAACTCGGGCCTCTTGGGCGCCATGATTATTACCAAAATACAGCTTGCCGCAATGGAGCGCGTGCGGATCTTGGAGGAAGAGCGCAAAGACTTTTATTTATATGTGGATGAGTTCCAGAATTTCGCAACCGATTCGTTTGCAAACATCCTTTCCGAGGCGCGCAAATACCGGCTTGATCTGATTTTGGCGCATCAGTACATCGGCCAGTTGGTAACCAGCACGAGCACCAAAGTGCGCGATGCGATATTCGGCAATGTCGGCACCTTTATTTCGTTTCGGGTGGGTGCGCCGGACGCGGAGTTTCTTGAAACGCAATTCGCGCCGGAGTTTACCCAGGCCGATCTGATCGCGCAGCCAAACCACTGTATCTATCTTCGGCTGATGGTGGACGGCGTGACTTCGCGCCCGTTTTCCGCGACAACGCTTCCGCCTCTGAAATTTGAAAGCAACCCGGGCACAAAAGAGCGTATCATGCAGAGTTCGCGTGAGCGCTATGCGCAGCCCCGCGCCGAGGTCGAGCGGGAGATTGCGAAGTGGAGCGGTATGGTTGATGATTCCGGCGCCGGAGCGCCGTTGACGAGCGGCAAGATGTTTGACGCAACATG
>CAYVMH010000042.1:0-5705 GCA_964452595.1 uncultured Candidatus Saccharibacteria bacterium | reverse complement strand
TTGGTTACGGCGGATCTTGGCAGGCATCTGAAAAACGGCGAGGTTTTTGTGCGGACCGGGCATATTGTTGCTACCAACTTCTATTCGTACACCAATCCGGATTTTCCAACGCTCAACCATCATTGGGGAGCGGGAGCGCTGTTTTATCTTATCTCCCGCGTCGGCGGTCTTGCCGGGGCGCAACTGTTTTTCATCGGCGTGAGCATGGCGGCGTTGGCGATTTTTCTGTATGTCGCAGTGGAGCGGATCGGCCTAGGCGCCGCGGCGCTGATTGCCGTTCCCATCATTCCCCTGCTTGCGGAACGCACCGAAGTGCGGCCCGAGGCGCTGACCTCCCTCTTTGCAAGTTTGTTTTTCTGGCTGCTCGTGCGTTTTTGGCGCGATGAAAAACAATGGAAATGTCTTTGGCTCCTGCCCGCGCTGATGGTTCTTTGGGTCAATACCCATATTTATTTTTTCCTCGGCTTTGCGATCATCGGGACTTTTTTGGTCGAATATCTTTGGAAGAGACAGTGGACGCGTTTTAAACGTCTCGTGTGTGTTTTTGGAGCGACGCTGCTCGCGGCGCTGGCGAATCCCTTCAGCCTCTCCGGAGTTTTGGCTCCGTTCACTATTTTTAAAAACTACGGCTATGATCTCGTGGAAAATAAATCCGTGCTGTTTCTTGAGCGCCTGACAATGCACAATCCAAATTTCCTGATATTCAAAATTGTCTTCGGTCTCCTCTTTGTGAGCTTTCTTGTGGCGGCGATACGACGATACAAAGAAATTCCTATAAGCTACGTATTGCTTGGAGCCGGTTTCTCAACAATGGCGTGGTTTGCTATCCGCAACTTTACACTTTCTGGTCTTTTCGCCCTGCCGATCCTCGCCAAAAACAGCTCGCTCATCATCCCTATCAGGCGCGAAGGGGCTCCGGAGCGCATCCGGCAAAAGATCGCAGCAACACTTCTTGCGCTCCTGCTACTGATAACGCTGTCCGGAGACTGGGCGCGATATTTCCCGTATTGGCGAGAATTTGGCGTAGGTCTGGAATCCGGTAATGCCGCAGCTGCCGATTTTCTAAATGGTGAAAATGTCCAAGGCCCGATGTTCAATAATTATGACATCGGCGGATACCTGATCCACTACTTGTACCCGCGTGAAAAAGTATTCGTGGATAACAGGCCGGAGGCCTACCCTGTTGCATTTTTTAAAGAGACCTACATTCCCATGCAGGAAGACGAGACGCGCTGGAGGGAGGCTGAACAGCGCTACGGCTTTAACGCCATCGTCTTCTCTTACCGTGATGCAACCCCGTGGGCGCAGAAGTTTCTTATAACTCGCATCCAGGATCCCTCATGGATTCCGGTCTTCGCGGATCTGCAGGTTCTGGTCCTGCTTAAACAAAACGAGCGAAACAAACGCATTATCGCCCGATACGAAATCCCCCGCGACCGCTTCCGGGTGGCGCAATAACAAAAAGTGTGATAGAAGATACCTATCAGGGCCCGTAGTTAAGTGGTATAACGCGGCATTCGCATTGCTGAAGCGGGAGTTCGATTCTCCCCGGGTCCACCAGATAGAACTTTCCGCATTTTCGGGAGAGAGGTTGCCTCGCGGCTTCGCCGCTCGGCATTTGAAAGTGCAGTGCTCATATACGTACGATCGATTTCAAAACGGCCCGAGTAGCCGGAAGTAGTGCTGGTTCCCTCCAAAACCGCACGTTGACTGCCCCCACAGCGGGTCGCTGGAATTTTCCAGATACATCCAGAGAACGAACTGCCCGTTGCAGCGCGAGTCGGGCGCTCGGGTCATCCGCTCCGCGCCATAGAAATGGGCGCGCGATGGATGCAACGAGTCAAGCGGAAGCGGTGAGAGGTACGATGCGAGCTCGTTTTGAAACGCCGCGGGCCAGCCCGCGGGGGAACTCTCCGTATTGCCGACCACGCTGGTAACCGACGGAGGAAATTGTCCGTTGGAGTCGTAGTAAAGCTGCACTGCAAGCTCAAGCTGGCGCAAGTCCGCCTTGCGCTTGGCATCCCTCGCCTTCGCTCGCGCGCTATTCAGCGACGCAAACACGATACTCGCCAAGAGCGAGATGATGGAGATGACGACGAGGAGTTCTACAAGCGTGAACCTCCTTCTAGGCGAATGTCGCCCTTTTTCCTTTGGAATTATCCGCGGCATCACGTTGATGTTTCTATGATATCAAATATAGTTGGCGGCTGTAAATCTCCGCGCATGGATTCCTTCATTCAGGGGCTTTGGTTGTTGTGCGCGCTGTTTGTGTGGTAATATAGAGACGTATTATCATAAATTTTATGTTACATCATGCGCGCGCAAACGTCTACTGGTATACGCGTAAAAACCCTGATCCGGGCGAGCCGCTTTCCGGTGACATAAAAACCCGGGTTGCGATCATCGGCGGCGGGATGATGGGTCTTTCATGCGCGCAACGACTTCATGATGCCGGGGTGCCGGTGGTGATAGTCGAAAAGGATTTTTGCGGAGCCGGCGCATCGGGCAAGACGTCCGGGTTTATCACCCCGGACTCCGAAATAGAATTAAGTTCTCTGGTGCGCGCCTACGGTCCGCAAAAGGCAAAGCGCATCTGGGAATTTGTGCTCTCGGGAGTACGGATTATCCGAGAAAATATCCAGCGCCATAGCATCTCCTGCGATTATGAGGTGCAGGATTCATTGTTTGTCGCAAATACCTCCTCTGGTTTCCACCATGTGAAAAAAGAGCATGAGGCGCGCATGCGGCTCGGCTACGCCAGTACACTGTACGGGGCTGATACGGTGCAGCGGGCGGTTGGCTCTCCATCCTATGCGGGGGCGGTGCGGTATCCGGACACCTTTGGCGTGAACTCGTATCTCTATTGCCAAGCCATGCGCGACATACTCCGGAAAGCCGGCGTTGCAATCTATGAACAGACACCCGTGCGGGCCATACTTGGCAAAGACATTATGATTGCCGAGGGGCGCATAACAGCAGATCATATTATCATCTGCGCCGATCGGTTTCTGCCGGATCTGGGGTTCCTCAAAAAAGAGGTGTATCACGTGCAGACGTTTCTTGGCATTAGCAAGCCGCTTGTGCCCGAAAAAATCCATGAAATGTTTCCGGGCGGCGCTCTGATGGTGTGGGATACTGATTTGGTGTATAATTATTTTCGAATGACCGGGGATCGTCGCCTGCTCATCGGAGGGGGGGATCTATTGTATACCTACGCGCGTAAAATTGCCGGCAACACGGCGCGATTTGGGGAGCGGCTCAGGCGCTACATACGCGGGAAATTTCCGTCCATTCCCATTGATCTCGAATATCTCTGGCCCGGAATGCTTGGGGTAAGCAAGGATTTACTTCCGGTTATGGGACCAGACAAGCGGAACAATGCGGTCTGGTATGCGGGCGCGGCTACTGGTCTGCCGTGGGCTGCGGCGCTCGGCAGATATGGCGCTGAACGGCTGTTAGACGGGCGAGACGAATTTGATCTGGATTTTTCCCCGGACAGGCATTTTGTCATCGGCTCGCGCCTGCAATCACTCCTCACCACGCCCCCGACATTCGCCATCTCCCACGGCATTGCCAAATATTTTTAATTTCTATGGAACAGCCGACGCGACGCCAAGAGTTCCCGATAGGAGAAAAAGAGTTCTTGGGCAATCGCCAAGAAATTATTCTGCCAATGAGGGAAGTCGAGGCGAGCGAGTATTGGACAAACCCCGTATTCGAAAACAGATTGCCCTTTGATATGAAGAGTTTTCATTTTATGTTGGCGCCCGCGAGGATGATTGCCGAGGACGAGAAAGTGCGTGGGTTGATGCCATCGCCTGAGGCGGCGGGCATGGGGAGAAGCGGAATCGCCCGCCCGTTTATCTTTGAAGATAACGCTGGGAATCGTTATCGGGACGTCAATATAAAAGGGTGCGGGGGGATACAAAGCATTCGTCAAAACGGCGCGCCCACTTTTGAGGTGTTGCCCATTACAATTGACAAGATCAATACTACAGAGAGCATTGGCGTGTTGTCGCTCAACGAGGCGCTTGCCGACAGGGATAATGCAGAGCGTCTTATCAGCGAGGGAATACGGACGTATCGCGTGATTGCTATTTCAAAACTTAAAGAAATAATAGACGAGGAGGGACAGCGCGTATCGGTTGAAGATGCGAAAGGGCGGAGATTAATTGTCCGCAGCATGGAACCGGCCATTGAATTGCGCGCGCTGGTTACCAATGAGCGGATCAGTTACCTGCAAGGACTTCAGAGCGATAATGCACGGGCGCGAGAACGGGCTCGACTTGCGTTGAAAGACGCGCGGGCATTGGTTGCGCAGGAATTGGGGCGCGATGTGCTCTCAACGCAAGAGTATCTGGAATGGTTTGCGAAGACGCTTGGATCAAGCATAGCCAAGCTAAAAAAAGCTCAGCTCTATCACGGCGCTTTGCACGCGCAAAACATCACCCTGGATTGCCGGATGGTTGATCTTGCGGGTCTTGAATATCCCGTCCCCCAACTCCAGTGGGAGATACACGAAACCCAATACCAGCGCGATATCGCCAGCGCAAAACGCTCCCTCAAGGATTTGGTGAACTATGCTGGCGCGTTTGAACAAACCGCTCATTATGATAGATTGTTTGATGACGCCTATGGGGACGAGCTTGAGGCGCCACGGCGGGCGCCTGAGACATAAGGGAAGTCCACTCCTATAGAAAACCCCGGTTGCATACTTTTGGGTTATTTTCTATAATGAAGCGAGTGAGGGCAAAGAGTTATTAAATGATAACGGGTCTATTTATGAAAAAAATGTTTTTTGTGCTTGGAGGGCTTGTGGTCCTTGCGCTCGTGTGGTGGCTGATCTCGCCTCTCTGGCGCAATGTCTCGCTGCAGGAAGAATTGCCAGGCGTTTCTCGCGCGCCCGTCCAGGACAACTTACGCACCATGGATCCGGCCACGAGATCGGAATTTGAAAATCAGACCATGAAGATGAGAGATGAGATCATGCACAAAAGCGACGAGATGCCCGCACGCCAGACGGCGATAACCAGCCGAGCGCGCATGGTCGCGAGCGCCCATGATGTTTCCGGCGAGGCATTGTTTGTCGAGAGCGGCAACGAGCGGTTTCTTCGTTTTGAAAACCTCAAAACTATCAACGGCCCGGCGTTGCACATCTATCTTTCCGCGGGTCTCAATGCCGACGATTTCGTGGATCTGGGCCCGATTCGCGCGACTGAGGGGAGCGTCAATTATGCAATCCCTGCCGGCGCCGATCTTGCCAAGTATAGAAATGCGCTCATCTGGTGCAAGCCATTCGGCGTACTCTTCAGTTATGCGCAATTATAAGAGAGGGGGTATCGTACACGGCGCATGTTACAAGTTGTTATGAATCGCTATGCGCTTGCGGTTGATCTTGGGGCGACCAATGTGCGGGTGGGGGTTGTCTCGCGCACCGGAAAGATCATCGCAAAAGTAAGAGATAAAACGCCCAAGCATGGGAAAAGTGGAGCGATGGTTTCGCAACGGATCATTGAAATGATCAGACTGGTTTTAATGGAGCGGCCGGATACGCGTCCTGTTGGAATCGGTATCTCGTCCATAGGGCCGCTGGATTATCGGCGCGGAGGGCCGCTCGCCTCGCCGAATATTCCATTTAGTTTTGTTTCGCTGACGGAACCGCTACGGAAGAAGTTTTCCCTGCCGATTTTTTTGTTGAACGACGC
>CAYVMH010000041.1:0-5724 GCA_964452595.1 uncultured Candidatus Saccharibacteria bacterium | reverse complement strand
ATCTGCCTGCTTGACAAGACGGAGATGCCAAAGATCGTATACTACGGCCTGGAGCAAAACGGGTGTTATTATAATTCACTCGCCGTCGCAAAAGCAATGCTCGTAGACAACGGAGCCGGCCCCGACCATATTTTTCTTCAGGAGGACCGGGATGACCGCGCGATCGATTTCAAACGTAAGTTTGACCTTGTACTCTCGCTCATCTCGTGGGGTTTCCACTATCCGGTGACAACCTATCTTGATCAGGTCTACAATCTGCTCAAACCGGATGGCATACTCATCCTCGACGTGCGTAAAGATTCCGGCGGCGTCGAACAGATAGAGCAAAAGTTCGGCAACGCAAAAATTATATATGAGGCGCGAAAATACATACGCGTCATGACGCGAAAATGCGCGCATAAGTATTGAGCAATAATTACAAGTTACGACTTATCAGCGATCGCTGATAAGTCTGAACTCGCTGACTTTCTCCGACGTACGACTGAAGGCTTATGATACAGTTTGTTGTGTCAACAATTTTGTGGGCGATCGTCAATAATTTGTTGGCGCAAGATTATCCCTTATTATGCGACTCGTCTATCTGACTTCAAAAAATTATCCGGCGAGCACCGCGGATCATATCTATATCATCAAGCTTGCTCGGGGATTTTTTCATGTGCTCAAGAACAACTTTCTGCTGGTAGTCGCAGGCGGCCTGCCCGAACGGCTGTCCAGTCGGACGGGCGCTTTAGATGATCTCGACGATCTGCCGGTCTGCAAAGCCGGTTGGCGGTATGGCAAGTTTCGGACGATTTTTTATTTCCTCTGGCTCCCCTGCTTCGTGATCTCATCCGGGCGATACGGGCGCGAGACCGTATTTTTTTCAAACGATCCCAACCTGCTGCTGGTGCTTATCTTCTGGCGCCAAATCTTCCGGTATCGCATTGTTTCGGACTGGCACATGCTTTTTCACGACTGGCGGGACAGCTTCATCATGCAAAAGAGCGACCGGCTGATCGCCACTTCGCAAAAACTAAAGAACGCGATCATCAAAACTTCCGGTGTCCGGGAGAATGCAGTCTGCGTTGCGTATGGAGGTGTTGATCTTTCGCTCTATCAACCTCTTGATCAAAACATGGCTCGGGCCGAGCTTCATCTTCCGCAGGATACATACATAGTGGCATACGTCGGATTTTTCAAAACACTGGGCATGGAGAAAGGAGTGAAGACCATGATTGAGGCCCTGCCGCTCCTGCCGGAGAATGTCGTAATGCTCTTTGTCGGGGGAAGCGACCGCGAGATCGAAGAGTACCAAAATATTGCGGAGGTATCAGGTGTCCATGACCGATGCATTTTTGTCGGCAAGAAGAAACCGGGAGAACTCCCGCCCTATGAACAGGCGGCTGATCTCCTTTCCATCCCCTACCCGGATCTGCCGCACTTCAGGGATTACGGCTTTCCCATGAAAGTGTACGAGTATATGGCAAGCCGCCGGCCGATCGTCTACTCAAAACTTGAGCTCGTGGAAGAGGTGATCGGGGACTGCGCATTTGGATTTATCCCGGGCAGCACGCAGGATTTTGCCCGCGCCGTTCAAGAGGCGATCTCATATCCGGACAGAGCAAAGACATACGCCAAGTCAGCATATGCAAAAGTCGAGAACTATACCTGGACAAAAAAGGCAGAGCGGATCATCAAATTTAGTGATTGAAGTCTCACTTCAATCAGGTACTGGCCGCTTCTTCCCGATGATATAGAGATGCGCTGCCACAGCATCGGCTCCGGGCACGCTCATAAATAGGAGATCAAGATACTTGAGCGGGCCCAGTACGAGCATAAAGACGTGCGCCAGGATCGGCGCTATTTTTTTTGACCCGAACGCGAAAATCACGCCCAGCCAGTATGCAAGAAACATTAGAAAAGCGCTCCATGGTCCGGATCGCACACCGCTCTCAACGATCTCAAGATCGGGAAAGAGAGCTTTGAGCCCGCTCACGGTCCAGCGGTTGAAATCATCCGGGGAGGCGTGATACGGATGCACGAACGGAGCGCTCGCGTAGAGTATGCCCCCGGATTTTAGCACGCGCGACATTTCCGCCGCGACTTTTGTTGGATCCGCAACGTGTTCAAGCAACGATTCGCTCACCAACCCGTCAACCGTGCCGGTCGGAAACGGGAGAGCCGATGCGTCCGCGACTACGTCAACTTCAGGAAACGGGTATACGTCCACATTGATAAATTCGTCTCCCAGCCGTTCCGGACCTGATCCCACATCAAGAAGAATCGGACGATCCGGCCCGTCAGGTCGGACAGACAGAAGCGGAAGAATTTTTCTGGGACCGTTGCGTATCATAAGTACGGGACAAAAAAGATGCCAGATGCTGTAATACAGTTTCGGAAACTGCTTGAGAAAGGACTTCAGCCAGTTCACCCCTGACACGTGCTCTTTAGTGTTCAGATCAAGCGCATCCGGATTGATGAGCAGCGGCCTTCTTGCAAGATCAACAGGAAAACTGCCGTGTTCGGCACAAAGATATTCTGGCGCGGGCGCCGACCATGGCAAAAACGTTGGGAACACACGCATCGAGACAAGTACCGGAGAAGCGGATTCTATCTCTACTGAATCTTTAAATCGGCTCTCGCAAAATGGGCAGCAAAGAATTCTCGATATGTCTTTCGGAATATAGACTGTGGGCTTTTGGAGATGCAAAAGCCGATCCCCCACCAGCATAAATAACGCCTTTACCCCATCGCGGTAACGGATTTTTTTGCCCTGCGCCACTGGCCGAGGATGGTGCGATATCGGCACCTCTGCTATGGACAACCCTTTGCGCGCGAGGGCCGCAGTAAAGAGAAGTTCGGATTCAAATCCTCCGGCTTGAAAGTCAGCCGCGGCAGACGCGGGGAACAGTTTGTAGCATGTCCATGCATCCGTCAAAGAAAGGCCGTACAATACATTTAAGACCTTGGTGATCATCCACACTCCAAGGCGAGGAATCAAAAATCCTTGGCGCTTTTCTTTCTTCAAATTACGCGATCCGTAAATCACGTCCCCTTTGCCTTCCTCGAGTCCGCGCAACAGATGCGGAATCTCATTTGGATCGTACTCAAGATCGGCGTCCTGGATGAGCACATAGTGTCCGCTCGCCTCCTGAAGCCCGCGCTCGACCGCCGTACCTTTTCCTCCGTTCTCCTGCTGGAGCAGTACGGTAAGCCGATCCCGATACGATTGCAAAATCTCCCTCGTGCCATCATGTGAACCGTCATCAACAACAATGATTTCCTTCTCCCAGAGTTCCGGCAATCGCACCTCCAGAACCCGATCCAGCAGTTCGCGGATGGTTTCTTGCTCGTTGTAGCAGGGAATGATAATTGAAAGCTTCTTATGCATACGCGGAAAATTTCTTTCTTATCAGCAGATGATAAAGCTGCGCAAACGCGTAAACGGCAAACGTCAGGATAAGCGCGTTGACCGGGATTCGGAAACGGGCATTTATCCCAAGTCCGTTGATAGCGGCGGTGAGCGCGAAGTATGCGATGAGAGAAAGCGCAATGAGTCCCGGCAAGTGAAAGCCTCGGTCGCGAAAGAAAAGCAGGACTCCGCACAAAAACAACAGTGCGCCGAGGACCCAAACCATGCGAGCGCCGAGGACCACAATGGCGGGAGAAAGCAGCATATCTTTCAGAACATGAAACGCGCGAACCGGATTTTGCATAGCGAGAAGAAACGACGGCTGATTGCCCATCACCGACAGATGTATGCCTGCGTGCCGCAAGACCACCAACATGCCGTCGTGCGTGAAAAAGGTGAGGAGAGTTACTCCTACAGATTTTACAATCGCTACCGGATGTTTTTTCAACTCGGCAACTGCCCGATCCCGGTAGGTCTTGGAGGTCGCGAGCGTGATATCGCGCCAGTCAAGATGTTGTTCCTGAAACCACTGATCGTATTCGGTCTGGAAACTGGTACCATTTTCAAGCGCGCGCACCGAGGGGACAAGATACACCATGAGATTGAAACTCGGCTGCGCGCTCATGCCAATCACACCGAACTCATGCTTATTTCGTATAAGCCACGGAGTAATTACTGCGAGAAACACTGCGAGAAACACTGCGAAATGCCCCGGTAACTTTCCCGAGATTCTATCACGCCAGTACCACAGAAGCCCGAGCGGAATAAGTATCGGAAGATATTGCACGGTCGGTTTGACAAGCGTTGCCAAACCAAGCAGCAGACCGGCAAGCGCGCTCAACCGCAGCGATGGCGTTTCAATATATCGGAAAAGCAAAAAGAGAAATAATAGAAACAACGCCGTAAAAACGGTTTCCGTATAGAAAATAAACGAGAGCAGGATCGAGTACGGCTCAAGCGCCAATAGCCATCCGACCCCCAAACTCATATGTCGCGACCCCGTAATCTGGCGGCCTACGGCCATGCCCAGCACCGGGATCATGCTTCCGACCAGTATCTGACACAGCGCAACCACCCAGTAACTTCCGGTAAGATACAAAGGAATCGCAAGAAAAAGCGGGTAGACCGGAGGCCGCAGAGGATTTGGCAGATACGGCGCACGCTCCTCTCCGGTGAAGCCGCGCCCCTGCGCCAGATTTCTGCTCAACTCAAAATATCCATCATCTCCATGGATAACATTGATCACGTTTCCGCGCTCCGCGTATAAATTTATGCCAAAAAGGATGACGCGCACGAGCAGCGCCACGAATACAAGCGCGATTTCACTCTTGTATTTTTTAATTACGCTTCGTGGCATTCTTTGTATTTCTTTCCGGAACCGCATTGGCACGGTATTTCTTTCAAAAAATTTGCGAGCAGCCATGAGCTGGATTGGACTTTTCCTCCATATCCGACGTTAAAGACCATATTGCAGCCGATGGCTTCGCAGACCGGAACTTCGGGTATATTGGTTTTCACCCTATCTCCGCCGTTTGCGAAAATATCGGGCTTCAGTTCCTGAAGTTCTTTGCATACGCTCATATCCTCCGGATTTTCTGAGTGGCTGGTTATTAAAACACGATCAACATCACTCAAATTCTCAATCACCTCTTTACGCTCCTGTTCCGACATAAAAGAGTACCCTTTCTTTTTCTTGAGCCAGTTATCATTATTGAGTATTACCACCAATTCATCGCCAAGTTTCTTTGCCTCATGAAAAAGACGCGTATGTCCGGGATGCATCGGGTCGAACCCTCCGCTTACCGCAACTACAATTTTTTTGTTCTTTTGATCGGACTGTGGCAAGTTCATTTATTTTTATTTATTTTCAATAAAATCCAGAATTGCCCGTGCGCGCTTCTCCCACGTGTAGTGCTGCACTTTGGTAAATGCTTGCGCGACAAGCGCGGCAACGCGCTCCGGATGCTCGATCGCACGCCGTATTCCTGCGGCAAGCTCGGTCGGATCGTCCGGCGTTACCAAGATGGCACTCCCATCATCCACGATTTCGGCAATGGAAGGAATGCGGGAAGCCACAATCGGCCTTCTCGACGCCATGTATTCAAACAGTTTCATCGGCGAGGTGTAATATTTTGAGATGTCCTCTTTGGCTGTATTGGGCAGTACCAGCACATCCGCGGCCTTCTGCCACAATGGCATTTCTTCATGCGGCCGGTAGCCCTCTATTCGTATTTTCGGATTGTCCCCATACTGCTCGCGAAAACGGGCGATATCGTCGCCTGAGCCTCCAATAAATATAACAAGAAAAGCACCCGGAAGATACTCTGCGGCTT
>CAYVMH010000040.1:1960-5920 GCA_964452595.1 uncultured Candidatus Saccharibacteria bacterium | reverse complement strand
CTCAGGGTAGGTACCCCTAGCTACCACAATGGAGGGGTATGCTACCTAACCATTACGGGATTTTGTATTACACTAAATATAGGTACCCCTACCTACCACAATTGAGGGGTATGCTACAACCACGGCACACGCACCCGTGCGCGCGATTTGGTAGGTACCCCTACCTACCACAATGGAGGGGTATGCTACTAACCCGCACTGCCGGATTTCATCCGCCCCTGGTAGGGACCCCTACCTACCAAATTGTCTCCACGTGTCATGTATGGACATGTGGTTTTTCTATTCTACGACGTTGGACCACTATGTGTGAGAATCGTATTACATTCTTTTGTGAAAGAAAAAAACCGCGCAAACTACGACGCTTGCACGGCAGATATGCTGTGTCCGAGCCATCTCTTGGGCGACTAGGGCGGACGCGATATTGCGGCAGATACCACAAATCTTCCTTCGCGCCTTATTATTCCGCAATTTTCTGACCGACAATTTTGCTTAAAATATCGGAGCGGAATGTATAGATGGTCTCCTGCTGCGACTTGAATCTCTCTTCGGCAAGAGTGACGAGCTTTGTGATAAGCTCGACATTTGAGACGCCTACCTTCTTCCAGTTGTGAACATAGAGACTGCCGGGAAGCGTGTTCACTTCGTTCACATAGATACGACGCGAAGAGTTATCAATAAGGAAATCAACCCGTGCGATGCCCGAGCACCCGAGCACTCGATATGTTCTCTTGCCAAGATCTTTTACTTGTTCCGCTAAGTCATCATCAATCCTCGCCGGGATTTCGCTATATTCATTGTTTACTCCACCGCCCTTTTTGCCCCCTGAAAGATACTTATCAGTGTAATCATAAAATCCTGTCTTGCTCAGGGGCTTTTCTATTGCTGCGAGCTGCGGTTCGTCGTTGCCTATAATCGGAAGAGTGACTTCGATGAGATTCTCCACGCTTTCTTCGACAAGCGCTTTATCATCATAGTGAAACGCGACCTCAATCGCGTTTTCAAGTTCTGCTTCGGTTTTGACTTTAGCGATGGCAATGCTCGAGCCGAGGTGTACCGGCTTTACGAAAAGCGGCCTTCCGAGCTTTGCCATCTTTTCTTTCCATTTATTTTTTTCTTTTTCCCAGTCATATTTCGTAAACCAGACATACGACACTACCGGTATCCCCTCGGCCGCGAGCACGTGCTTGGTAAGCATTTTGTCCATGGCAACCGCAGACGCGAAAAGATCACACCCCACAAATGGCACACGTGCCATGCGCAAGAGGCCCATCAGGCTTCCGTCCTCGCCAAACGTCCCGTGCATCGCAGGAAACACCACATCAATATGCAGTGTCTTTTGCCGGATGCCCGGCCAGATGATCTGAAGTCCGCGATCAAACAGCAGCCGGATCTTTTTGATGCGCGTTCCCCAATCCGCCTCAAAATCCGGTCGCTTGAAAAAATCAAGATCGTTCATTGCTTGGTCCGCGTACCACGACCCGTCTTTGGCAATATAAATCGGCCACACCTCAAACTGCCCGCTCGCAAGAAGCGACTGGATAATGGGAACGTGAGCTGTGATGATCGAGACATCATGCTCAGCAGACCGCCCCCCAAAAATAACCGCGATTGTTTTTTTCATATATCGTATGAACATTCCAGACTAAGTCTGGAATGAGCCAGTATTTATGCATATTGATCCGGCCAGTCGTTTTGGAGCAGGACCACGTCTCCTTTGACCGTCAGATGCGGCAGTGCCGCAAACGCGGAGAGCGCATCGTCAAACCAGATGATCTCTCCATCATAATGCGCCTCACGCAGTCCTTCTGCAAGATAGGGCGTGACGGAATTTTTGACAAGCACGACCTTCTCGATGTGCGCTTGCGCAAGCTCTTTTCCGATCTCACGGTGCACGCGTTCTGCCGCATCGCCCATCTCAACCAGCCCGGGCGTGACATAAAATCTCCGATAGCCCCGCAATGATCGCAAAAACTCAATCACCGCCCTGACGCCGTCCGGGTTGCCGTTGTAACTGTCATCAAGAGTGACCACCCCGCTCTGATCCGTGCTCGGCTGGAGACGGTGATCAAAAGGTCTTGTTGCGGCAACTCCTCTTTCGATCTCTCCGGGCGTAAGCCCCAAGCGAAACCCGATATCCGCAGCCGCGGCAAGCGGACCGATCTGGTGCAGACCGAGCAGTCCGGAACGCAATCGAAGCATCATATCGCCTCTCACCAAAACAAAAGAGGTTCCGGTTAGATCACTGTGCGCATCTTTAGCCCTCCACCCTCCCACACCCTGCCAACTATAGATAAGATCGCCCGCTCGCGCATTCTTTCGGGCAAGGTCGCTTTCACCGTTCACCCAGCACCTTTGGGAAGGTGCTGGGTTCACATAGAGCGGTCTTGCGCCAAGCCAGTCCGCCAGTTCAAAGATGGTATTGGCAGTCCGCTCCAGACTCTTGAATTTTTCCAGATGCGCTTCGTTCACGCCGGTGATCACTCCCCACTGCGGCTGCACGATGCGACACAGCGTACGGATATCTCCGGGATAGTATTCGCCAAATTCAAACAGCAGAACTTCTTCCTCTCCTGTAAGCCCTTTGACAAACCGCCATATTCCCAAAGGCGTATTGAAGCTATGCGGCGGCGCCGCAACTTTTTTCCCTTGGGACAAAACAGTCTTCAGAATCTCGCGCATGCTCGTCTTGCCAAAACTTCCGGCTATCGCAATCTTCACGGCCGGGTGTCGGGCAAGCTGTTTGCGCGTCTGTTTAAGCACAACATACTCAAAAGGCCGCTGTGCTATATGTAAAATGAGAAGGGGCACAAGAATCGCGTACGGAAGAACAAAGGGAAACAAAACGAGCAGTACCGCAGCAACAACAGGCACCATGTCACTATTGCTTTGCACCCCCGCATACATGATCATCGCGGCGCCCGCAACAAGAATCCACGCGAGTACATACAGCGCTCGTGCTTTCAGAGTCCATATCAAATGCCCGCGCCGCTCCACACGGACAAAATCTCTTGTCCGGTGATACCACTTCAGATAATCGCGGATATCATATTCGCTTTCCTGAAGCATGTAGACGAGCGAGCGGATATAACGCGGACGATAGCGAGAAAGCCAGGATTTAATCATGATAGAAATTTACCCCCACACCCTGCCACATGGCATTTAGAAACTGCATGCGATAAGAAGGGCGGAATCCGAACCCTGTGCAAAGAGTACAGGATATTCACGCAAGGTGTGGGGGTGTACGGATGAGCGCCGCAACCTCGCGCGGTTTTTCACGATGCACGAAGTGCCCTGCCCCGGATATTACCTCTAATGTTGAGTTGGGAATTAAAGTTGCCAAACGCCGCCCCTCTTGCAACGGAGTTTCCGTGTCATCGCTCCCCCAGATAAGGAGCGTGGGTCTGACTATATTTTTTGCCATAACGCTTAGATCTTCACGAATGATATTCAAAAAAGTTTCTTTGAGTGAACCCGCGAAAAGATAATCGCTGCTTCCCACATGCCCATAGAGGTACCGGCGCAACGGTTCGCGCAAAAGCGTGAGCGGACGCATAGCAGTCACGAGTCGCCCGATCTTTGCAAGCGCGTGGAAAAAAAGCGCGCGAAACTCATTTCTCTCCGCAACTCCTGCGGACGCGATGAGTATGATTTTGTCCACACTAAAAATACCAGTGGCAGTTCCTTTTACCACGACTCTCCCGCCAAAAGAATGGCCCACCATGACATCGACCCGGACTCCCAATTTACCTATGAAATCAGCAACGAATCCGGCGTAATCATCCAGATGCCATGCCTCACGCGGCATCTCGCTTTCCCCAAAACCCGGCAGATCAAGCCGGATGACCCGATAATCTCCGCATAGCAGCGGCGTCAGCGAATCAAACGTATGCAAACTGTCCTGCCATCCGTGCAACAAGAGCACGACCGGCCCGCTTCCCTCGTCGCGATATTCTATTGCCA
>CAYVMH010000040.1:0-1860 GCA_964452595.1 uncultured Candidatus Saccharibacteria bacterium | reverse complement strand
ACGACGATTTCAAGAAAACGCTTGTCGCCGATACCGGAACTGCCGATCACCAGACCCGCCACTTCGTCAGGCACGTCTTTGAGCGAAGTAAAACAGCCGAGAGACCCAAAGAGCGTCTCAGCGTTCTTCCCCTCTGCGAATGAAACATCCTCCGGCAGCAGTGTGGTCTTTGCATTCCCAAACGAGTCAATCCACCAGACCGCTTTGGGCGCGTCCGGCGTATCGAGCGATTGCTCCACGCTCACCACGGGCTGGCCGCCTGCAATCCAATGCGCTACCCGGGGAAGAAATTCGTAACTCCGAAATTGTGTCGCGGCCATGCGTCTCGCAACATCATCGGAAATAATTCCTTTTTCTATGAGCGCAGTGCCCATCGCCGCAATATCAAGCACGTTGATCCGATCCGCAATCCCAAGTTTTTTCACCAGCGACAAGGTAATTCCGTCTACCGAACCTACCACGAGCGTTTTGTCGTAATAAAAATATCCAAACGGCGATCCGTTCTCTTTTTTTGCAACCTCCGCTCCGAAAAACCCCACCGAACCACGTCCTAATTTCTTTCCGTTCGTCTGCCGTGGCGCCACATTCACGAGCACCACGCCTTCGTGTCCTTCCCCCGCATCCAGCGCATCCACGAGATTCCCGGAGGCCTCCAGATCGTCCCGCACCCCGACAGTTGCAACCCCACACCCAAAAAGCGCCGACGCCCGCGTCTGCTGCCTTCCAAAAGCATTCCCGTCCCGCGAATCGTTGATGATAGTAAGAAACATAGCGCAGGAATTTATTTTTTTAAAACTCCCGCGGCAAGTTCCTGCGCGCGCTCCGTAAAAAATGCCTTCAGATCATCCACGGTGAGCGGTTTGATCATCCTCGGCAATGCTTCTATGCGTCGTACTTTCGCCAATTCGCCGCCAAGAAATAAATCGCCGATCTTTGAACCAAATTTTCTTTCCGCGTCTTGACGGACTTCCTCGAGTGTCCGCTCCTGCAAAATAAAATAAAGGTCAACAAAATCTTTGGGGTCAAACCGGTCAAGCATTGCCATGAGCTTATTTACGGCAAGATCACGAAACCCATCCACCCGGATGCCGTCACGCACGACCGGCTCTTCAAGCTGTCGGAAACCGTAGCGAGTGAATTCCACCTTCATCTCCTCTTCTCCGACACTGAAAAAAAATTGATTGCGCTCATGCAGCCGCTCAAAACGCGATTGCCCTGCTCCCAATAACTGCTGAATCCGCAACGCGAACTCATGCAAAAATATCCTGTCCTTTTCTTCATACACAAAAAAATCAAGATCATCGGAGTAGCGATGATGCACATGATACGCTGCAAGCGCGGTGCCGCCGCTGAGATAGAAATTGGCAAGGCGCGGCTCCGCGGCAACGGCCGCAATGACTTTTTCCTGCCATGGCGCTAAAACGGTTTGTTCCATATCAATAGTTCCAAAAAAGTCCGCCGATCTTCAGGAATCCTGAGTTCCGGGAGAAATTTTTTGAGCAATTCCGCATCAAGCTTCTCCTCCCCCAACCCATAGTGAATAAGCCGCTCAAGATGCCAGCGCGGATCTGCCCGCGCCTGCTTCTCGTATTCATCGTGCGTGTAATCCCATACCATATTGATCAGAAGTGTATCATACACACAAGCGTTTTTCAAGCGCCAAGTCATCTCTCATCGGGCAGCGATCGCAAAAAAAAGAAGCCGGCGCGATAGCTGCGCTGGCGATTACGTTGGCATCGTGACTATTTGCTCAACTGGCCAAGAATGGAGTGAGATCCAAATCAAGACGCTCCAGAGAAGGGTCACGCGCTTCATACGCGCGCCGGGAAGCCAAGAGATGACGCGGACTCATCCATTTAA
>CAYVMH010000039.1:3634-6055 GCA_964452595.1 uncultured Candidatus Saccharibacteria bacterium | reverse complement strand
CTCGCTCAAGAAGGAAGAACTCGTCGTTCATTCGTATGCGCCCGCGGCCGACGCCAGTCCTGACTCGTCAGACCGGGCAGATCCGCAGCATCTTGTCGAACAGGAACCGTTGATCACGGCTCCCGAAGATTCTTCGGCTGGTTTTGCGCCGCGCCTCTCCTCTCCCAAGAAAAGGAACAGGGGACAAAATCCCGCTGACGGCAACCCGACTCTCTCAGAGCGCATAGTCCTGGCTCATGTATCTGCGCGTCACTACGCGCTTCGCGGCATGATCATTGGCATGATTCTGATTATAGGAGGTGGGATTGCGATCTCGACGGTATTTGCCCGCGCGACCGTGAGGATAAAGCCGAGGATCGAGATCGCAACGATCCAAAACGTATCAGTTATTTTCGATAGGTCGGTTTCCCAACCCGTTCCCGAACAAAAAATAATCCCAGTAGAGCATCTTCGTTTTACCGAGACCCGCACCCAGGAAATCGGCGCGAGCGGGACGCAATATATTGAGGCGCACAGCCGCGGCACGGTCAGGATTTCCAATCACTACAGCACGGCGCCTCAGCGCTTGGTCGCGCGTACCCGGTTTCTCACGCCGTCCGGCGCGCTTTTCCGGCTTGCGAATCCAATTGTTATTCCCGGGGCCGTTGTAGAGAAAGGGAAACTGGCGCCCCGATCAATTGATGCGGAACTTGTCGCAGATGTTCCGGGCGAGCAGGCAAATCTTTCGGGATCGGTATCGCTCAAGATTGCCGGGTTCATCGGCACACCCAAATACGACGGCTTTACCGCGGTGGCATCGAATGGTTTTAGCGGAGGTTCCCGCGGCATGAAAAAGATTGCGAGCGACGCGGATGTGCGGGCCGCACAGGAGCAGGTAACCAAGAAAGTGTATGATGAATTGAAACAGCAGATGCGGCAAAAAATCCCCCCGGGTTTGCGTCTCATTGACGGGCTTCAGGAAATTCGCATCGTAAAAGTAGAGACGATCGAGGCAGGCGAAAAATTAATGACGCGCGCGATTGCAGAAGGAGACGCGCTGGTTTTTCATGAAGATGACGCGGCCGCGCTTCTGAAGAATGCGCTCCTGCCACAGGACGACACGAAGGCATTCATTGACGGTTCTCTGAATCTAACCTACGCGGTGCGCACGCTGAATTTCGAACGAGGTCGCGCCGACGCGCTCATCCAGGGAAGCGTCAAAACAAAACAACTACTCACCCAGACCCAGGCTGAGGAGCTTGCCCGCGCATTGAGCGGCAAGAAGCAGGGATCCGTGCGCGAATTCTTCAACTCGCGATCCGATGTTGTCTTGTCTTCGGTATCCATATTCCCTCCGTGGAGATCTGCCTTGCCGTCTCATGCAGAACGCATACGGATCGTGGAGGAGGAAACGGAGCGGTAGAGCGCTGGGGCGAGCCCCCCTTCTTTATCAAGATCGCACCCGCACCCAAGCCGCCGCACGCGCCACGCACGCCTCCCACACCCTTGATATTGACGCACTAAAACCTCACTGGGTAGCTGGAGCATAGATGAGCACGGCACACTCATGGCGGTAAAGATTATTAAGGTTGACACCCCGGACGCTTTTTGCTATCTTTGGATTTAGCTAGTCATTACGATGCCATCCAACGGGAAAAAGGATAAAACATTGGTTGAGGGTGTGGTTCTGGAGAGTCTTCCGAATACGCTCTTTCGGGTCAAACTCGATGACGGACGAGATATTTTGGCTCATCTTTCGGGAAAGATGCGCCTGCATTACATTAAAGTCCTGCCCGGGGACCGGGTGCGGGTTGAAATGTCCGTGTACGACGACACCAAGGGAAGGATCATGCATCGGCTGAAGTAGCTCAACGCTAAACGACAAAAGACAAAAGCAAAAAGACCATGATGCTTGGCATTCGTCTTTCAGCTTTCGTCTTTCGGCATCATTGAAAGTACGCGCGTCAGTAAAACCCATGTGTACAAAGTGCAAGGTTGTCCGACGATCAGGTCGGTTATTTGTTATTTGCAAGACCACGCCAAAGCATAAACAGCGGCAAGGATAGTTATGAGAATAGTTGGCATCAACATTCCGGATAATAAAAGGATTGAATACGCGCTTCCGTACATCTACGGGCTCGGTTTACCTGCGGCGCGTCAGATCGTGAGGGAGGCAAAGATTGATCCGAACACGCGCGCAAAAGATTTGAGTCAGGCCGAGATCAACCGCTTGCGCGAGATCATCGAAAAGAGTTATACGATTGAAGGAGATTTGCGCCGTGAAATACAGACCCACATCAAGCGGCTACGCGAGCTCCAGATGTACCGCGGACTTCGCCATATGCGCGGTCTGCCGGTGCGCGGCCAGCGCACCAAAACCAATTCGCGGACCCGGCGCGGCAATGTGCGCCGCACCGCAGGATCGGGCAGGAAACCGGCGGC
>CAYVMH010000039.1:0-3534 GCA_964452595.1 uncultured Candidatus Saccharibacteria bacterium | reverse complement strand
CGTTCCGGGCATCGCATGGCGCGCGGCGTTGCTCACATTGAGGCGACGTACAATAACACGCTCATCTCGATCAGCGACGAGCGCGGCAATGTGATGGCGCAGTCGTCTGCCGGAGCCATCGGGTTTTCCGGGACCAAGAAAGCGACGCCGTTCGCGGCCGCGCGCGTGGCCGAGGCCGTCATCGAGAAGGTGCGACGATCCGGTCTTCAAGAGGTGATCGTACGCGTCAAGGGCGTCGGGTCTGGACGCGACTCCGCGATCCGGGCGCTTGCGAATCAGGGACTCGCGATCGTATCCATTAAAGATATTACTCCTTTGCCGCACAATGGCCCGCGTCCGAAGAAAGTAAGAAGAGTGTAAGATCATTCCAGACTTAGTCTCCTTGGAGACTAAGTCTGGAATGAAGGCGGAGCCCATTATGGTAATCTTTATGAGTAGACACGTGAAAGAAAAAATCGAACGGCGGCTGGGCGAGCGGCTCTTTTTAAAAGGGGAGCGTTGTCTTGGGCCAAAGTGCGCGGTAGTGCGACGCAATTATCCGCCAGGCGTTCAGGGTACGAAGCGCAGGCGGAAAGACTCGTCCGAATACGGGGCGCTTTCCCGCGAAAAACAGAAAGTGCGCTATTTCTACGGGATTGACAACAAGGATATCAAGCGGTACACTGAAACCGCACTCAAACGAAGAGGCGTTTTTTCTTTCCATGTGCTGCAGCTGCTCGAGAGGCGCCTTGATAACGTTGTGTTCCGTCTGGGATTTGCCGAATCCCGCCGGCAGGCGCGACAGATGGTTACGCACGGTCTCGTAAAAGTCAACGGTAAGATCGTACGAACTCCTTCGTATCAGGTGGTTCGAGGTGATGAGATCGCGCTCAAGCAAGGCGCTGTGAAGTCTTTGTTGGTGACGGCGGCTGCCCTGCGCATCAAAAAATACGAACCGCCCCGCTGGCTTGAAATAGACAAAGCCGGGCAAACCGGATCCGTGCTTCGGATTCCGGAAGAGAGCGACGTCGAGATCATTTTTGACGCATCAAAGATTAAAGAATTTTATTCACGATAGAATTGAAATTCCAGACTTAGTCTCCTTGGAGACTAAGTCTGGAATACCTTATAATGTATGATTTCATTACCCTTGACGCCACGAATCATCTCGTCCGAGAAGAATCGCGCAGTTTTTGAGATTGACGGGTTGTATCCCGGGTACGGCCAGACCATCGGCAACAGCATCCGCCGGGTGCTTCTGTCTTCCTTGCCGGGCGCCGCAATTACGTCGGTGAAGATCGAAAATGTGGGGCATGAATTTTCCACGATCGAGGGGGTGATGGAAGATGCGGTGTCGCTCATTCTGAATCTGAAACAGCTTCGATTCCGGCTCCATGAGGAAGGCCCGTTCACCATCTCGCTGTCCGCAAAAGGAGAAGCAAAAGGAGAATATAGCGTGACCGGAAAAGACTTTGACGTGCCCTCCCAGCTTGAGCTCGTCAACACGGACGCGCATGTGGCGACTCTTACCTCCAAGAGATCTTTGCTGAAGATTGAGGCGGTTGTTGAGGCCGGGCTCGGATACGTGCCTGTGGAGGCGCGTAGTAAAGAAAAGGTTGAAGTGGGAACCATTGCGCTTGACGCGGCTTTTTCTCCGGTGCGGCACGTGAATTATGAAATCGAGAATATGCGCGTAGGAGATCGCACCGACTACAATCGGCTGCGTTTCCATATCGAAACCGACGGTTCGCTCACCCCCTCCGAAGCGTTTCGCGCCGCGTGCCGTATCTTGGTCGAACAGTTTGAAGCGCTTGGCGAGGAGTTTACTGCCGGTGTGGCAGACAAATCCAATGAGCCGATCATGCATCCGGCCGCCCTGCCGGACATCGGGAAGGAGTACCGCGAGGAAGACGGCGCCGGCGGGGAGGAGACGGCCCTCAAGACGCCGCTTGACGAGTTGAAGATTTCGAGCCGTACGTTAAACGCGCTGCGCGAAGTCGGCATTAAAACCGCGGCAGGGCTTGCGCGCAAGCGGGAAGCATCGCTTCGCGAGATCGAGGGGATCGGCGACAAAGGAATCCAGGAGATCAAAAAAGCTCTTGGTAATTTTGGCATAACGTTAAAACAGTAAGGAGTTCCAGACCTAGTCTCCTTGAAGACTAGGTCTGGAATGCTGGAACGAGTGCACAGTATGAAGCACCTGAAAGCGGGAAGAAAATTCGGGCGCGTACGGAATCAGCGCAAAGCCCTGCTCAAGAGTTTGGCAACCGCTTTTTTTACACGCAGGAAAATAAAAACGACCGAAGCGAAGGCAAAGGAACTGCGTCCGTTTGTCGAGAAATGCATCACGCGCGCCAAACGCCCCACGCTTGCCAATCGGCGTCTGCTTCTGCGGCATTTTTCAAAACCCGTAGCGGCGCGCATTTTTGCCGAGGCGCACAAACACATGGTGCGCCCTGGCGGATATACACGCATCACCAAGATTGGCGCGCGCGCGAGCGACAGCGCGCGCATGGCTTTTATTGAAATGGTACAAGAGTAGTTCGTTCCAGACTTAGTCTCCTTGGAGACTAAGTCTGGAACTCCTTACCGTTTGGCATATGGAATATCGTATTGACGCAACAGACAAAATCCTCGGAAGACTCGCGACCAAGATCGCGATCCTTTTGCGGGGCAAAAACAGCCCGCGGTTCGATCCGGCAAGATTAAGCGGCAACAAAGTGTACGTCTCCCACACCGATCATCTGCGCGTGAGCGGCAAAAAGGCCGGCCAGAAAGTCTACCGCCACCACTCGGGATTTCACGGAGGACTCAAAGAAGAAAAGCTCGAGAAGTTGATGGCCCGAGATTCCCGAGTGGCTCTGCGCCATGCCGTTATGGGCATGCTCCCCAAAAATCGGCTTCGCGCTCGCATCATCAAAAATATGATTCTTACAAAAGGAGAGATATGAAAAAAACGATAACCGCACAAAAGAAAACGCGGCGCGCCCCGGCCAAAAAAGTTGAACCAAAAAGGAAATCCGTAGAGATTCCCGTGGGGCCCATCCCTGTTGGGGCAGACCGGACAGCAGATGCAGTATCCTTGGATGCCGATAACGCGGGGTTGTTCCCCGACGGTATGGCGCAAGATGTGCACGATCAGCTTGATGAGGCCGAGAGGCGGGGACCGGACTTGCCACGCTCGGGCTTGGGCGAGGCGGGTCGGTACTTTGAAGCGGTGGGGCGGAGAAAGAGCGCCGTCGCGCGCGTCCGCCTATTTACCCGAGCCGGAGATTTTTCCGTCAACGGAAAGCCGTATGAGCAGTATTTCTCTACCATCGAGCTTCGTAGTATTGTTGAGGATTCGCTGAAAAAAATGAAGCTGCTCGGCCGTTTCCGCGTATCGGCCAAGATGTCCGGCGGCGGCATGCACGGCCAGGCCGAGGCGCTCCGCCACGGTCTTGCGCGCTGTCTCGTCAAATTCAACCCTGATTTTCGCAAACGCCTCCGTCGCGCCGGCTTCATAACCCGCGATCCGCGCGCCAAAGAGCGCAAAAAGTTCGGCCTCAAAAAAGC
>CAYVMH010000038.1:1505-6105 GCA_964452595.1 uncultured Candidatus Saccharibacteria bacterium | reverse complement strand
GATCCGGTTGGACTTGGCGGTATGCGAACGCGTGGTGTTGGCATCTTATTTTTGATGCAGTCCCATCTTCAGAATCTCGCGCGCGATAAGTTCAGCTGCGTCTATGCGGGAGAATTTTTGCGCGGCCGTGCGCATTTTTTGTAACAGTTCTGGATTATCCAGGACTTTTTTGATTTCCGCGAACAGGACATGCGGGGAAAGATTCGGCTCCTCAATTACGATGCAGGCGTCGGCCGCGGCGTATTCGTAGGCGTTTTTTCTCTGGTGATCCTGGGCGGAGTTCTGGATCGGAATCAGAATCGAGGGCTTATCCCATGCGGCGATCTCGAAAATAGACGATGCGCCAGAGCGCGAGATGATCAGGTCGGATGCCACGTAGAAATCGCGCAGTCCGGCCTCGTCCAGAAACTCAAACGCATGATAGCGCTCTGTATGGCCAAATTCAAGGATGACGGACGCCTCCTGGGTGACATCCTGAAAGTTTTTTGGGCCGGTCTGGTGAAGTATCTCGTAGTGCTCGGTGAGTTCTTTCAGAACGCCAAGCGCTGCATCGTTGAGGCGCGTCGCGCCTTGTGAGCCGCCGATAATGCCTATGACGGGCAGGTCGGAAAAAATTTGGAGATTTTCGCCCGCAACGTCACGATTGCCGCCAAGGATCCGTTTCCGTATGGGAATGCCGACAAGCGCCACTTTCTTCTCCGGAAAAAATGAAGCGGCGCCCGCAAAGGCAACGCCGATGCGCTTTGCAAAATGCCCGGCGAATCTATTCACCTTGCCGGGAACCGCGTCCGATTCATGAATTATCAGCGGAATGCGAAGCGCCACCGCCGCTATCACAGCCGGGAATGCGCCATATCCTCCTTTCGAGAAAACTACGTCGGGCGTGATAAGAAAGATATTCCAGATCGCCTGAAAAATGCCGCCGATAGTTTTGAAAAAATCTGTAAAATTTTTGAATGAAGCATAGTGCCGAATTTTGCCGGCCATGATCGGGACGGACAGAACTTCCTCGGCCCGCAGCTGCTCCTGGCCAAAGTCCTCGGGCCCCATATAAAAAAGTTCTAGATCGAGAATTCGTTCCTCTTCTGCTATCCGTTTCAGTTCGCGGATAACCGCGATGATCGGAAACACATGTCCTCCGGTTCCCCCGGCGGTGAATAGAATACGCACTTCGGTTACGCAGGTGTTGGTTTTTAGTTATAGTGTATGGTTACTGGTAACCGAGACTAAAAACTAATAACCAAAGACTGTTTAGTTAAGTATACTTCGATATATTCAACAATACTCCGATGCTCGCCAAGGTAATGACCAGTGATGTCCCCCCGTAGCTTACCATAGGAAGGGGTATGCCGGTAAGCGGGAGCAGGCCAGAGATTGCGGACATATTGATAAATGCCTGTGTGATGATGCCAACTGAGATTCCTGCGGCCAACAACTTGCCGAACACATCGGGCGCGCGTTTGGCGATCAAGATGCCGCGCCAGAAAAACGCCGCGAAAAGCGCCAACAATGCGCACGCTCCGATAAAGCCGACCTCTTCGGCAAAAATAGCAAAAATGGAGTCCCCCATCGGCTCTGGCAGGTAGGAGTATTTTTGAAGGCTTTTGCCAAATCCTAAACCCCAGAATCCGCCGGAGCCGATGCCGATAAATGCCTGGTTGATCTGGTATCCGATGCCTTGCGGGTCGGTCTGCGGCTTGAAAAAAACAAGAATGCGTTGGAGGCGGTACGGCTCGATGTGTATGAGCAGAAACAGCATGATCAATCCGAACAGCGAGAGCATGGCCATCTGTGAGATTTTTCCTCCACCAAGGAAATATAAGATTCCCGCGGTCGCCATGATTACGCCGAGCGTGCCAATGTCTCGCTGCATAACCAGAAAGGTCCCCACGATCGTAAGCATGATTGAGAACGGAACCATGCCGTACGAGATACTTTTGATGTCTTTTCTGCGCGCGTCAAGCCAGCTTGCAAGATAGATCAGAAATGAGAGTTTCAGCACTTCAGACGGCTGAAAGCTAAACCCTCCAATCTGGAGCCATCGCCGCGCGCCGCCGGCGATATAACTCAATTGCGGAAGAAAAAGGAGTGCGGAGAGCAGAAAGGAAAGAAAGATCAGCGGGAGCGCCAGACGTTTCCATGTTCGGTACGGCAGCCATTGGGTAAAGGCAAGCGCGAGGCCCCCCAGAATCCCTCCGTACAGGAATTGACGCAGGATATAAAATGAAATAGTGCCAAAGTTTTTTTGGGACAGCACCATTGATGCCGAAGCCAAGATCAAAAACCCCGCGACCAAAATCGTGAGCGTGAGCATAAGCATCGGTTTGTCGAGTTTATGAGGCATCAATGCGCGAATTTTTTTATTTCTTTCACAAACTGATCTCCCCGGTCAAATTCGTTGACAAACAGTCCAAAACTGGCGGCGCCGGGACTCAAGAGAATCCAGTCGCCTTTTGTAGCAACGGCGCGCGCCGTGACTGCCGCATCATGCATGGATGACGCTTCCCGCCATACTTTTCTATCCCCGCTTTTCTGTAACATTTTTTTTAGCTTTTCGGTTCCAGCTCCGGGGAGCAGAATAAGATGGTCAATATATTGTGTGATGGCAGTCGCTAACGGAGCAAAATCAAGATTTTTATCCGAACCTCCGGCAATGAGGATGAGGCGATGCGGCGGTTTGGCACGCATGCGAAATCTCGTGATTGCGGCAACCGCCGCTTCCGGAATGGTTGCCGTGGTGTCATTGACCGCGTGTACGCCCCGCACGGACGCAAGTTGCTCTTGGCGTCCTTCAAGTCCGCGGAATCGTTTCAGGACGGCGGCTATGTCCGAATGTTTAACCCCAAAGTGTCTAGCCACGGCCACTGCAATGCCTATGGATGAGCGATAATGCGCGCCAAGATGCGCGTCTACTGTCGGTCTGTATTGAGGCGCGAGACGCGGGAAGACAACATGCGAGCGGGCCTTTTGTATCATTGCCCGAACTTGCGGATCGTCCGGATTTGCAAAAAGATAATCAGATGGCTTCTGAAATTTAAAGATAATGCTTTTGGCCGTTCGGTACTCGGCCATGGTGCGGTGCCAGTTCATATGGTCGGGCATGAAGTTTGTGATCGCGGCGATAGATGGGCTTACACGGTCCAGCGACAAATCTTGCAGTTGAAAACTCGAAAGTTCAAGCACGATCAGATCATCAGACCTCACCTCATGCAGAAATTCGAGTACGGACTTTCTGATATTTCCACCAAGAAAAACTCGCCTTTTTTTCGTTTTCAAAAACCTCCAAATCAACCACGCCGTGGTTGATTTGCCCCGCGTGCCGGTAATGCCGATAATCGTGCCCGGACACTCGCGAAAAAAAATCCCCGCGTCGGTCGTGATCGAAATCTTGTGCTTCCGAGCAAGCGCGAGATACGGCGAGGTCGGCGGCACCCCCGGGTTCTTCACGATCAGGTCGCTCTTCAAAAAATCTTTTTCCCGATGTCTGCCAAGCACATATATAACACCCTTTATGTCTGCCAGCTTTTCAAGCGACGGTGTAAGCACTTTTTTGCTCCGCAAATCAGTAACCGTAACCCGCGCCCCGCGCTCTGCCAAAAACCTTACTGTCCACACTCCCCCGCCATGCAATCCAAGCCCCATCACGAGCACGCGTTTTCCTTTGAAATTCAATTGTTGTGTAGACTCTGGCATGCTCAGCGGTGTACTTGCTTACGCAACACCTGTCCGGGTCGCTCGCCGGTCAGGACGCCTTCGCGAAGAGCGAGTTTGCCGTTGACAATCACGGCGTCGAGGCCGGTATCGTAGCCAAACGGGTTGCGGTAGGTTGCCTATACATGCTTAAAATTCGGCAATCTGAACAAAGTTTTTTGCGCGCTGTTCCAATTCCTTGTCAAGCGTAACGAGCTGACTGCCATATTCATGGGCAACGGCAAGAACTATTGCATCCATTCCCCGAACTTTGAGTGGAGAGGCAGTTTGGATAACATCAATCATTCGGGAGTATGTAAGCTCGACAAATTGGATGGACGGGACGGCAAGAATAAACTCAAGCGTTTTCTCTGCCAATGCGCCCTCACTTCGCCGAGCAAGCGCCATTGCGACTTCCACAGCAATGGTTACCGGAATAATTATGCTGGAGTTATCTTGGATAGCTAGGGTAAGAAACGCGTATGCCCGTTTGTGATTTGTCTCATCCGTAAGGAGAGCAGCGACCCATACAGAACTGTCAATGGTATAGGAAGCCATATTACAATGCGCCTCCACGCTGGTCGCGAATTTCACGTATCGCGTTATGTGGACCATGCCATCTTTTACTGACCTCATCTCTCAATTTTGCCAATTTTTCCAGGGTTTTTTTCGTATCATAAGGTCGCCCGTCCGCTTTTGAGCGCACGACATATTGGTTCTTATAGCGCTGTATCGTTTGGTTGGTCATAATATAGTGGTGATATAGACCTATATTTCAGGAGTAAATAAATAGGTAGGTAGAGCAATTTTCTCACCATCTCATTGTACCATGCTATTATTTTTTTCTCAACACCCGTCCGGGTCGCTCGCCGGTCAGGACGCCTTCGCGAAGAGCGAGTTTGCCGTTGAC
>CAYVMH010000038.1:0-1405 GCA_964452595.1 uncultured Candidatus Saccharibacteria bacterium | reverse complement strand
GTCCGGGTCGCTCGCCGGTCAGGACGCCTTCGCGAAGAGCGAGTTTGCCGTTGACAATCACGGCGTCGAGGCCGGTAGCGTAGCCAAACGGGTTGCGGTAGGTTGCCTGATCCCGGAATGTTTTGGGGTCGAAAACAACTATATCAGCGTAGTTTCCGACTTTGAGCATGCCGCGTTTTTCAATGCCGAATTTCATGGCCGGGCCTGACGTTATTTTTTGGATTGCGGTTTCGGGCTTTAGTTTCTGGGAGTCGGTGACGAATCGGTGCCAGAAGTGCGGGAACGCGCCAAATGAACGCGGGTGTCCCAAGTCTCCGCTCATGCGCGCATCCAAGGAAGAGGCCTGCCCGTCCGAGGCAACCAGCGCGTGTGAATCCAAGATAGCCGCGGTTACGTTTTTTCCCGATACTGTGTGTCCGATGATTGAGGCGCGGCCTTCGGTTGCGCGGACTGTGTTGATCAGCGTCTCTTCCGGAGAAACGCCGGCCTCAAGCGCGAGTTCAGCAATGGTGCGCCCGACAATACTTTTGATTTTTGCCGAGGTGATACGCACACGATCATAGTGGAGCGTGTAGCTCTTGAGTTCTTCTACGATTTTTTGGCGCATATTGGGATCATCAATGGTATGGAAAAGCGCTGCCAGGCCTCCGGCGCGCGACCATGTAGGCAGCAGCGTATAGAGAAGAGATCCCGTGGTGGCGTACGGCGAGACATCGAAATTAATGTCGGCTCCGGACTCGTTTGCATGCATGATCAATTCCAGCGCGGTTTTGAACGAGCGCCACGACTTTCGCCCGATTGCCTTCAGGTGGCTGATCTGGACGGAAACTTCGGTTTCTCGCGCAATGCGTACGACTTCGTTGACACTTCCCAGAAGCCCCACGCCTTCGTTCCGGAGGTGTATTTTCAATACTGCGCCCGATCCGCGCAAAATCTTTGCAATGTCAATAATCTCCTCCGTGGTGGAAATGCGCTCGTGGCCGTAGGAGAGGCCAAGAGACATGCCAAAACTCCCCTGTCTCGCGCTCTCCATAATCAGGTATCGCATTTTCTCGCGTTCGTCAAAGTTGAGTTGGCGGATCTCGTCGTCAATCAGGCCGCGGCGTAGGGTTCCATAGCCGACCGAGCTCCCAAAATTCACCGCTAAATGAAAATCCGCAACCTGCTGGAGGAATTCGTCGAATGTTGCCCAGTTCACGTTGATCTGGGACGGGTCTGCCCACTTGCGTATTGCCTGCAGCGCCTCGTGCGAGGCCAAGGGCGCCAAAGAAGCTCCGCAGTTCCCTCCAAGCACGGTGGTGACGCCCTGCGAGACAAACGAATCAAATCCGGGGTATTTGAAAAGAGTCAGATGGGTGTCCGAATGGTTGGTCACGTCAATGAATCCGGGGGTCACGAACCTATC
>CAYVMH010000037.1:0-6217 GCA_964452595.1 uncultured Candidatus Saccharibacteria bacterium | reverse complement strand
GTGCTCGTCCCAGTTATTGCTCCGCCAAAGAAGCCCGTGCCCGAGAAGTAGCCGTTGCCATGTACCGAGAGTAAGCTCGTGGGACTCGTCGTCCCGATGCCGACGTTGCCGGCGTTGGTAACGGTGAGATAGGTGTTGTGCGCCACGATGTCGTTGCCGATGAAGTTGTGGGTGCCTTCCACTTCTATGTCGTAGACGCGCTCGGCGGGGAGATGTTCTATGGAGACGATACGGTCCCAGACGGCGGTTTTTCCATCCAGGGCGGCAACGGCGATTTCCTGACCCTCGGCAAGCGCATGCGCTTTTGTCCAAAGACCCTGTCCAATGGTCGCCGTGTTATCCACCGGGGCGCTTGACAATTTTATTGCCTTCGCTACAATGGAAGATGTTAACGCTGCCCCTGCCGAAAGGCGGGGGTTTGTTATTGTCTCCCCGCGGTCAACAGATTGACGAATCCGCTCCAAGAACAAATGGTCCCCCAAACGCAACTCCCACGCCATTGCGTCTTTGAAGCTTATGAAAACCGTCGGGATACCGCGCTCCTTTGTATAGGCCGCAAGCGCAAGATAATCGCTGTCGCCGCTCATCACCACGACCGCGTCAAGATGGGGCAGCATGCGCATGACATCCATGGAAAGATCAAGGTCAATATCCCCCTTCTTCAATTCACGTTCGGTTTCCTGATCAGTAATGTATTTGAGGGGCTTCTGTTTAATCGTGAAAAAACGACTTGCCGCATTTGCGTAAGCGAGCATTCCTATACGCGTCGTATCGCCTTCGCGAGGCACCACCACATAGCAGTTTGCGCAAACCACTTCAAACGCTTGAGTGAAAAGTTGCTTGAGATGAAGTAAACTAATCTGCCACTTTGCCTTCTTTGCCGCGTGATACAGATTGGAACTGTCTATAAAAATCCCGACACGAGTACGAGAAAAGCCGCGAGCACGAAAGCCCTCGGCTCTCTTGGTGTTGGTTTTCACAAGATACGGATGATTCCCCGTGGTGCGTATGGTCTTGCCGCTTGCAGTCGTGAGCTTGTATATGGGTTTGATGCCCATATCCATGAGAGCATTCACCTTTGACCAGACGATGGCGCCTGTTGCTTCATCAAGAGAGGCGATTTCGTCTCCTTCTCCTATGTCCTTGATGGGAACCTCGTCGTAGTCGTACTCGTCGGTTTCTTCGCCGTTCTTCCCTCTGCGTCTCCTTCTTCTGCGCAAACGAGTGTCTCCGGTAACGCACTGGGTGGAGGAGCCGATGGTGAAGGCCGGACCCGTGATGCCGTTGGGGTTGATTGCGAGGAGGCCCCATGGGGAGGTGGTGGCGATGCCGACCCTTCCGTTGCTCGTATCAACGGAGAATATGGATGTTGCCGCCGCATTGGTGAATGAGAAGGTGTTGACGCTGTCAGACTGCGGTGTCCAACGCGCCAAGGGCGTGGTGCCGTTGAAGCCATAGGTTGTCACTCCGGCGGACGTCACACCAATCGTGTTCTCGTTGCTCGCGTCATACTGCACCCGCAACTGGGGTTGGGAGGTGGAGAGAATGGAGATCGCACCCGAGGAGATGATGCCGCCGCCGATGATATTGCCCGAGTTATCCACACGAAAAAGATTAGTGCCGCCATCCGCGGACGTGAAGCGGAGAAAGTCGCCGGAGGGCGCGGTGTCGGTCACGCGCCTGCCGCGCAAGATGACCTGGCCATTCGTGCCCTGCACAACATCTATGCGCGCATCGGGAGATGTGGTGCCTACCCCAACGTTGCCTCCTTGCGTCGCAAGAAGAGTAGTTGATGTTGCGGTCAGGGTGTTACCAAAGAATCCGGTGCCCGAGGTATATAAGTTGCCCTGATTGGCGAACGTGGCGGCTGGAGTGGAGGTTGCGATGCCGATTCGGCTATTCTGCGTGTCAAACGAGAATAGATTGTTGATGTTCCAAGCGTTGATAGCGGATGAGAGAGATGTGGATGCCGATTGGGTCAAGTTTAGGTAGTTGGTGCCGATGTGTACTGATCCGGTACCGATCTGGAGGCCTCCTTTGACCCACAGATTGGATGAGTAGGTTGAGGTTGCGTTGATACCCGCGCCAGTAACGTCAAGGTATCCCGCAATGGTAGAGGTAGCGATTGTGGAGGTTGCCGCGAAAGAAGGAATCGTAAGATTGCCGTAGCTCGTGATACCTGCATTAAAAAGGCCTGCTCCGGCAACCGAGAAGAAGGAGCCGGGGGTGGTGGTGCCGACGCCTACATATCCTTGGTTGGTGATGACAAAGTCGGTCTTTGTGGATGAGCCGATGATGAATTCGGGACCGGCGCCAATGTTGTCGGGGTTGATGGAGACGTATCCCCACGGAGAGGTAGTGCCGATTCCAACAGCGCCGGATATAGCCAGATTGGTGAGGGTGCTGGTTGCGGTTGAGGTAAGATTGATGCTTGGCGCGCTAATTGACCCGGTGTTTACGGTAAGATTGCCCGAGGAGATGATGATGCCGTTTTGTACGCTGGGCTGGTAGAGCGTGACATCGTAAAGTTTGTCCAGTTTTTGCGAGAGCGCCACGGGCGCGATCGTATTGGTGCCGGGCTCGACGCCAATGTTCACGAAGCGCACCTCCGAATTGCCGATGCGATCGCGCAGTCCTTGGATTGCGTTTTCAAATTCCAGCCGGATGGAGTTGTTGATCCAGCCAATATCGGAGAGGATGTCGCGCTTCAATACGGCAAGATCAAGCGGAAGTATGGTCTGCACCGCCGTACGCTCCACCACTTCGCGAACCCGGGTGACTTCGGTGACGTGCGTCCGCGCCTGGGTCGAGACCGGACCGGGTAGAGTTTGCGTGTTCTCTGACGCCAAAGGAGCGGCATCAGGAGAAGACGCAGGCGGCTCTACCCCGCGAACAGTCGGCGTTGCGACGCGCGCCGGAACGGCACACGAGCGATAGATGCTCTGGCACAGTATAAGACCGAACCGGTCGGTTACTTTTTTGAACGGCAGGGTGAGAAAATCAAAAACGCCGGCAAACTGCGATGCCGCGCGATATCTGAAGTTCATATCCCAAAAAAGATCGACAGCGGAGAGGTTTTGAAAGGCGGTGCGAGAAAGAGACGCAACATCTCGGACGACGAGAACAAAGTCATGTGAGGTTTGCGCAAGAGAAATGTCTATGATGTTATTGAGGCGATTCTGGATTGCAAGAAGTGCGGCAACTCCTTTGTCCGGATAGAGCCATGCCTCTTCTGACATGAGCGGATCAAGCACGCGCACATGTAGATTATATCTCGCGTGAATCGCAAACGTTCCAAGCAAAAGAGAGACTGCTCCGATTGCGGCGAGCGCGCCCGCCGTGCGAAATCCGGCGCGGATATATTTTTCAGCGCCGGGACGTGATCGTGTTGATGCGCCCGCGCATACTTTTGAAGACGTGAGGCGCGACAAATCTTCCGCGAGTATTTCCTCGGCGGTATTTCTCGGCTCGGGCATTTTTGACGGCACATTCGAGGACCGGAACTTCGCATGGCCGTTATGCTCTGCGTATCCGTCCAGCCATTCATTGGTGGTAACCCAGTTTCTCCCTATTTTCAATCCGCGGAGCTTCTTTTTGAAAATCAGAAATCGCAGATAGTCCTGGCTGACTCCTCGTTCTTTGGCGGCACTGGCAAGAGACAGATAGTGCCGCGCTTCCGTTTGTAGGTTGTCTTGAGCTTGCTCTTTCACTGCGTTTTGAAGATCGTTTATAGACATTGGTAATCAGCGAAAAACGATAACCGTATATACTAAAAATTACGCTTTCTAAGTATAGCACGCGTATGTTCAAAAATTTGTGTCTGTCCCTGTGCATAACTTGCTCTTGACCTTATTGATCGAAAACCAGATGATGAAGAGAGTAAGGTGGCGTCACAATCATACATGTACATAATTATCTATAAACCTTACTAAGATTTAGACTCATTCTATCAAGGTTTATGCAAGTCTCTCTGACAAGATTTGAGAGAGGTAAAGTCAAAGAAATATCAATAAAAAATTCATAATATGAGCGGATTTGCCTCTTGACAACTTTTCATAAACGACAAAAAAATATGGAAAGCAGATATGTTTCAATTCAGAAGGCGGCAAAAATGCTCGGGGTAAGTCCGCTTACGCTTCGCAATTGGGATAAAAAAGGCACGCTTGCCGCATATCGAAATCCGGTCAACAACTACCGGGTATATCGCCTCGACCAGATTGAACTTTTTCTCCGCAAGATCGAGAACTCAAAAAACCGTCGCAACGGAAAAAAGATCGATATCTCGATGGTGTAAATGAGCATTCGATCCTTTTCCGGTCTCTCAAAGTGCATCAACAATACCGATTGACAGAAGAAGATGTTTTTGCTACACTGACTTTGTTCTCTGATACATGAGATGATCGCTCCCCCGACTTGAGTCGGGGGGGAGGAAAGTCCGAACACCTTGCGCGATTAAAAACGCGCAAAAAAATGATAGCGGTTAACGGCCGCCATAGTCTCGACTTTGTCGGGATGAACGGGATAGTGTCACAGAGACCATACCGCTCCGACTTCGAGTCGGAGCAAGGGTGAAAAGAGGTGAGGTAAGAGCTCACATGATGCGCTGGCAACAACGCATTACGAAAAACTCCTATCAGGTGCAATCCCCAATCGGGAGCATGAGTCCCGCGAGCAATCCGGGACCAAGAGAGATGATCATCCCGAGCGTTTTCGTCTGAAAGCGCCCGGACAGAATTCGGCTTACGGTGTATCAGAGGTGTAAAAAAGACCCGAACGCGTCGGGTCTTTTTTACTTGAAGAGCATCCCCTGTGCTTTATCCAGCGCCTGATTCACTAATGCGTCCGCTTCCCTGTTCTGTTCGCGCGGCACATGGACACATGTGAGCCTTCCAAAATCAATGCGTAGATTCCAGATTTTGATAAAGAGCGGGAAGAGGCGTTCCTGCTCAATTTTATATTCGCCGTTCAACTGACACGCGACCAACTCGCTGTCCATGCGCACTTCGCAGAACATTTTTTTAATCTTGTCCTTGCCGAACAGCGCTCTGACTTTCTCAAGCCCAAAGATGACCGCGCCGTATTCGGCCTCGTTGTTGGTGGCGATCCCGATGGCTTTCCCGTAACTCTTGGGCATACGCCCCGCTCCGTCGTATATGACTACACCGATCGCGGCAGGTCCCGGATTGCCCCGCGATCCGCCATCGGTATAGATAAGAATTTTTTGTTTTGGGATTTTAGATTTTACCATTGATTTGACTATTGATTTGAACTGTGCGCTTTGACATTTGAACTTTCTACTTCAGGTACCCTATTTTCTTCAGCCAATAATCATGCTCCCACTCCCACAGAGTTTTTGCCGCAACAAATGCTTTCATGTCTTTGAAGACAAACGGGAACTCTTTTAGTTCCACATCCCCTTCCGGCGCTCCCCACTCATGCGCCTCGTCCGGGCATAGCGTTTTTCCGCCAGGTCGGCCGAGATGAGCGCCCCGCCGGTGTGGATCGCGAATTTTTTGCCGACCGCCTTTTTCCCTGAGCATTGCGCCGCATCCGGCGCAGATGCGACGCTGGTCAATCCGGAGGATCCAGCGCGTCTCAACATCGCGCGGCAAGGATAGGTTGCGCTTCACATCAAACTCCTGCAGCGCGGTCACGTATGCCGCGGTCTGAAGATTGTATTCGGGATAAAATCCGGTTGAGGTTTTAATGTCCAGGACGCCGAATTTGCCATCTATCCACGCGAGCGCGTCAAGCGTGCCCGCGTACCGATGGCGGGAAGACCAGATGCGCCGCTCCATAAACTCGGGGTGCAACTCAATCTTTTTTCGCTCGTTGAACTTTTGAAACGCAACCACGCCCGGCTCCACTCCCGGAGCAATATATGCAGACTCACCCATAACCTGTCCGGTCAGGAACAGACTCTGGATCGCCTCGTGCATAAGCGTCCCCTCCGCGGCCGATTTGTTTTTGACCTCGTCGGCGCGTTCGTAGCTTCCCATTTCTTTGAAAAAATTCTCAAGCGCCGGCTTGGACTTGATCTCAAGAATTTTGGTTACGCGAGGATACCATGTGCCGTCCACATCGTAACCGTTCAGAGACTTAAATTCGTTTTCGTCCTGATACCACATGTCGATCTAACAAGAATTTTCAATTTTCAATTTTCAATTTCCATTGAATTTTCAATGCGTTAATTTTCAATTGAAAATTGAATCATTAA
>CAYVMH010000036.1:4317-6451 GCA_964452595.1 uncultured Candidatus Saccharibacteria bacterium | reverse complement strand
TACGGAATTCCATCGGGTAATAATAATTTTTGGAACCGCAAAGCGTGGAAAAATTTAATGCGTATCAAAGAATATATGTAATCCAGGCACAGGCTGTTTTGCATAGGGCATTTTCTGCTAAAATATGATTATGACCGACGAAGAAATTCGGCTCATACAATCCTATGCGCCCGTAGCGCGCCGGCGTTTTTGATAGCCGGTCAAAACATGCGCAAGCTCTTCTTCAGAAAAAGCGGGCCAAAAGGTTCTGGTGAAATAGAACTCGGCGTTGGCCGTGTCCCACATCATAAATCCGGAGCTCCAGTGCGCCCAGTCATGCTCCTCTTCTCCGGTGCGGATGACGAGATCGACCGCGGGCAGATCGTGCGTCCAGAGGCGGCTCTTCACATCCTCGTACCGGATATGAGGCGGGCGGTCTTGCGCGAGCTGTTCTATGGCATCAATCATCTCGCGTCTGCCGTCATATCCGAAGAGAATGGTAAGATTGCGCTTCGCGAAAAGACGCGTTTTTTGCTCAAGATCAGCAATCGTATGTTCAAGCGCCGCGTCTCGTACGATGTGCAGGCCGCGGCCACGCACGCGGAAGCGCGTGTGGTTTTGGCAAAGCTCACTGAAAAAAGAATCGTCTTGGAGATATCCGGTAAATATCTTTACCAGCCATCCGATCTCAAGCTTTGAGCGCTTACGCAGGTTGTCTTCCGACGCCGCCCACAGGGTCAGAAAGGAAATGCCGCTTCTGAAAGCCGCGCGCGCGATGGTTCGAAATTGCGCCGCGCCTTTTTGGTGGCCTTCCCACGCATTCATTCCCTCTTGTGTTGCCCAGCGGCGGTTGCCGTCGGGAATAATGGCAAGGTGATTCGGTGCGGGTATCTGCATAGAAGTAGAACACCGTGCGCATGCGATATGTTTCGGGCTATCGGTCTTTTCTTTTTTGGAGTATGCGTTCTTCGGGTATCCATTTTTTTCGGAGTTCTCCCGCCAGGAAAAAAGACCCGACCGCGAGAATCAGATCTTCTTGACCGGCCTGTTTGAGGGCGCGAGCGAGGGCTCGCTCCGGGTCAAGGAATATTTCCGACGATGCTCCCCTTTTGAGATACTGCCGCGACAATGCAGAGAGCTCCTTTGGATGCGCGCATTTTCGGTCTTTGATCTGGAAGCGGGTGAACAAAACATGATCCGCGAGCGGAATGATCTGCTTGAGCATCGAGGTCTTGTCTTTATTGTCCGCTATGGCGGCGATAAGATGCAGTTTGCGAAAGTCGAGCTTGGTCAGGTTGTCAACGGTGCTTCGGATCTTTGCGCGGTTATGCGCGCCGTCAAGCGCCACAAGCGGGCGTTTCTGCATGATCTCAAATCGGCATTGCAGGCGGGCGGCGCGGACGCCCCGCGCGATGGTCTTTCTTTCAATGCCAAGATGACCGGCAATCAAGACCGCAAGCGCTCTGTTATATCCTTGATAGCTCTCCTCGGGCCCGCGTATGCGCGGAATATGGATAAACGGCACGTCCAGCTCCCCGCAGATTTTTTGGAAGAGCGCGAGCAGTGCCGGCCGCTGTTCCGCTGTAAAAAAAACCGCTCCCTTTTTTATAATACCCGCCTTATCGCGCGCGATCTGCTTGAGCGTGTGTCCCAAGATATCCATATGGTCATAATCAATATTGGTGATGGCGGTGACGCGCGGCTTCTCAATCGCATTGGTGGCATCGTATCTCCCGCCCAGGCCCGCTTCCAACACGACCCACTCGCATCTTTGCCGCTTAAAATATACCAGCGCCGCGGCGAGGAATAATTCAAAGTACGACGGCCTGCCATACTGGCCGTCAAGGTATGCGCGATCAAGAAAGGGCTTGAGGTACTCGATGACATCCGCAAATTCATCCGGCGCGATATATCGCTCCCCCACCCTGATCTTCTCTATGGACGTGGTCACGAACGGCGAAGTAAATAAGCCGACATTCCTGCCCGACGCATGCAGTACCTCATGCACCATGGTCGCGACCGTTCCTTTTCCCGCGGTGCCGGTAATGTGGATGAATTTGAATCCTCTGTCCGGATTGCCAAGCAGCGAGAGAAAATAGCGCATCCGCTTCAGATACAGAGACGGATTTTTCCGGTCCCGCATATAATTTTTCTC
>CAYVMH010000036.1:0-4217 GCA_964452595.1 uncultured Candidatus Saccharibacteria bacterium | reverse complement strand
CGTTCAACGAGTTTGGGTCCCAGAAAATTATCAATGAGTCCAACCGCCGTTATGCCCCAAAGCAGAAGCCCTGCGGCGGGAAGCGCTGCTCCGGATAAAAAAAGGTACACCACGGCCGGAACGAGCACGAGGGAGGTGCCGATGCCCGGGATGAGTGCGGCAATGGCCGCAATGCTGCCCCAAAGCGCCGCATTGGGGACTCCAAAAACGGCAAAACCAACCGCGGTCAGTATGCCCTGGATCAGGGCGATCACCATGCTTCCTCTGATGACCGAGTTCACCGCCGACTCAAGCTTATGCAAAACGGTCTCGTCGTAGACATCCTCTAAAGGACTCAATGCAACTATGGCTGATTTGAGTTCCCGCCCGTCTTTGAAGAAATAGTAGAGCGCTATGAGAAATATGAAAATGCTCATCAGGATTTTGGCCGCGTTGGCAAAAAGAAAACCAAAATTCTGAAGCAGCCAGCCAAGTCCCTGCCGCGCATACTGCTTGATATCGGGGACAAACTCTACGGGCACAGGAAAATATTTTCTGACCTCCAGAATCGAGTTGTCCGCGATTCGGGCAATGCCCGAAGCGCCGCCGTTTTGTATCAGCGAAGAGTAGAGCGCCGCCGCCTCCTTAAAAATCTGTACGCTCAAGAATGCAAGCGGGGCTACCGCTATGATCAGCACCGCGATCGTGGCAAGCAGCGCCGCGAGACTTTTGCGCTGGCGCGCGGCAACCAGGATTTTTCGGTGCAGCGGCGCGAAGACGGTCGCAAAAGCCATTGCCAAAATAAGCGCGTAGAGGAAGGGTTTAAAAATAAAGAAGGCCAGGGTAGAGACGCCCGCAAGAAGCGCGAGCAGAAAATGCAACTCTGATGTATGACGGTTCATGGGATATAGTATATAACAAAATGCCCAAACGGATCAAATCTATGTATTCGCAATAAACTCTACCAAAACAAAAGCCAGCCAAAAGATAACAAGCATATACGCCTCTCTTTTGGAGAGCATTCGTCCAGAGCGCATGAAGCGGAAAAGCATAAACGAAGCCGCTACCATAAACATGCCCGTAATATAGATTATCTTTTGCGGAAATGAGAACGGGCTAATCAGCGCGAGAATGCCGACCACGATAGTGGCATCCGCGAGCACTATGCCGAGAATATCTCCAATTGCCAGAGAGTCGTCCCGTTGTCTCGCCGATTTAAGGGAAAAGAATAATTCCGGCATGGTTGTGCCGAGTCCCACGATGAGCATGCCGATGAGGATCGGACTGACCTCAAAATAATGCGCCAAAGAAGTTGCTGAAACAACGGTAAAATGCGCGCCGGCTAGCAATATTGCCATGCCGACAAACAGCATCGCAAGGCTCGCATACGTGTTGCTCCTTTTCGTGTTTGGCGGGACGGTCCCGTC
The DNA here is from genome assembly GCA_964452595.1 of uncultured Candidatus Saccharibacteria bacterium. Taxonomy (GTDB): domain Bacteria; phylum Patescibacteriota; class Minisyncoccia; order Sungbacterales; family HO2-52-23; genus JACQRW01. Next base: position 2,811 of record CAYVMH010000036.1, on the reverse strand, counting down.
AATGCCATTTTTTAACACTACGTAATAAAAAACCACACCGACCATAATCAACGCGATACCTTCCGGGCGGGTATATCGTCCGTCCAACCCCAATATGAGCGGCAAGAGAAGTATACAAGGATACACCGCGTGATTTTTTAATATTTTGCTTTCAATCTTTAATTCTCTTCCGGCGAACAAAGTGATAATCGCAAACACTAAGGTTAAATCAGCGATATTCGATCCAAACAACATGCCCAATCCGAATGAGGGAATTCCTTTGAGGGCGGCATTTATGGAAATAAACATCTCCGGCAGGATTGAAATGACCGCTACAATAATAAAGCCGGCGGTGTATTGAGATAACCGATAACTCTCCGCAAGCGCAGCCGAATATTTTGTGGCCAGCGTCGCGCCCTTGATGACCACGGATAGGGCGACGATAAAGATAAATAAGTTGTTGATCATAGACGCGATCTTCACGATTCCCTATCTTTCTTCCGCGCTTCTTTGTTGTCCGCTATCACTTTTTGAAACATGCCCATGTATTCTTGCGCGGAACGACTCCACGAAAAATCTCTTTTCATCACGCGTCTCTGGAGTTTTTTCCATTCGGACTTGTGCCGCCAATTCACAAACGCCCTTAGGTACGAGAAACGGTGTTCACGGCATCCGCGTATATTATGCCTCGTTTCATGGAGTTTATGTCTCTCATTCTATCGCTGAAAAAATCAGGAATTGATCCGTATCCATCGTCCTGTTGCGTCTCTGAAAGAAACCGTTGCGGCTTATCGGTCCCTTGGGAAGAAAGATTGTGTATGGAGAAAATTGTTGTGATGCCTCCAAGCAATGTATGATCCTTATAAGAGGACACAAAAAGAATTTTCATGAAGGCGACCCGCGCTTTCTTCGTTTTTCTTCTGCGAGGCGGACTGCGCGCTCGTCCATGCCGAAGTGATGCGCGATCTCATGCCATACCGTATTTCTCACTCTGTTCTTCATGTCTTCCGCATCTGCGGACGCCTCCTCGATCGGTTTTTGGAAAATTGTGATTTTGTCCGGGAGCACAGCGGTGTAGTTCGCTCCTCGTGCTGTCTGCGGCACGCCTTCGTACAGGCCAAACAGACTCCAGTCGTGGCGCAGGCCGAGCTCTACTTTTTGCCGCGGGGTCGGCTCATCCTCTATGACGATGGCGACATTATTGAGCAGATCCAAAAATTTTTGGGGTACGGCTGCGATCCCCGCGTTTACCAATTTTTCAAATTCTCCTCTCGACATCTTTGTATCTTCTTGAGATGATAACGGAAAAGTAAAAAAGGAGCAAGGATATTGAGCGTCGCGCGCAAAATATCATCCATTATCCTAGGGCTTTGATGTCCTCTGCGTACCTATTGGCAAGCGCGATGACATTGTCTCCGTAAAAACGAAATTTTGTGTTTGTTGATCCAGAGAAGTAGAGCATAGCGGCCCTCCACTCCGCGTCGCTTCTGCTGCTCGTTGCTCCATTGTCTTTCAAAAGAAGGGCGGCGGCGACAAACGCGTCTTTGATATCCCACGGGTTTGCTGGATTTTTGCCCGTGACGGATGGAATTTTATCTTTATAGAGCGCCCAGGTGGAGGGTATAAATTGCGCGGGGCCCATTGCGCCGCCGTATCCAGGCACTCCAGCCAAGGGGCAGGAGACGGCAGTAGCAAGCGGATCTCTCCCGAGTCCGTTTGCAACAACAAGAAACGGCGGTAAATCTCGGGTTGGGTGTATGCCGTTATTGAATACGGCGCCGGTGTTAAGAGAACGCGAACGGCCGGATGTGGTATCTACCAGCGTGCATTGACCGACATTTTTGCCCAGATTTGATTCCTGCGTGAGCACCGCAAGCAGAAGCGCCGCGCGAACTCCTGTCATTTTCTCCGCCCACTGCGCAATCTCCACTGCTTCGCCAAAGGTAATGTGCGCGCTTACGCCCAAGAGTTCGTAGATGCGGCTTCGTATCTCCTGTGCTCGTTTTTTGGAATCTGCGAGTGTGGCCTGATACCGGGCTTCTTTGCCTTGCGTGTCTTTGAGGAGTTTGTTTTGTTCGTTGGTTGTTGATTGCAGATTTTGCCGTTGGAGCGTCTGTATGGCAAGAAGGTTTTTCGTCTCGTCCTGTCTGGTTTCAAGATCGGCATATTGAGCCTGTAGTTCTCCTTTCACCGCCCGTACCTCGCCTATGGTTGCGGTGAGGCTTTCGGAGAGTTGTTCCAGCGCCTTCACGTGCGCAAAAAATACAGAGAGACTGTGTTCTCCCAAGAAAATTTCTACGAGCGACTTTTGGTCTTGCTCGCGCATAGCACGAAGTATGCCAGCACCCCGCTCTCTTACATTATCCAGTTTTTGCGTGGTGTTTTGGATTGAGTTTTCGGTAGAGACAAGCTGTTTGCCGAGTTTGTGTATCTGAAGATTGGTAGATTTGATCTGCAAAGATATTTTCTCCTGCTCTTTTTTCAACCGGTTGATTTTATTGGTGAGTGTCTGCTTTTCGGTTTTCGTGACGGTAAGCTCTTTTTCGTATCCGGCGATTTGATCCTCAATTTTTTTGAGTTCCGTCTCCAGTTCGTCGCGGGTTTGGGAGAAAGCCGCAAAAGGCGAGACAAGCAACAGCATGATCGCGCTGATAAAAATTATGACCGCGACATTTTGTTGTGCAGGCGAAAGATTCATGCCGACACCCGAAGTTAATGTTAAATTTTTCAACTTTTGTTATTGAATCCCAATTGATCCGCCGCCGCTCAAAAGAATCGCGATATTCGCGGCAAGCAGTATCAAATCAAACTCCCAGCCGGTCTTATCCATTG